>JAQGPI010000665.1 GCA_028293175.1 Verrucomicrobiaceae bacterium
CGACTGAATACCAGCTCACGTTCTGGGCCGCAGCCTTTGATCCGGCCAATCCCACTGCTTCGGTGGCCACGGCATATCTGGAGTTTGATGGCCCCACCTCGGCCCAAGCTCCCATCACCATCGCCTCTTTGTCACCAGGCGGCACCGTGCTTTCAACATTGCCGACGACGTATTGTCAGTGGAGCTTGAAGACTAGCAACCCACGCACCACCGGCGGTGCCCTCTATACGGGTGCCGCGGGGCAGATACTCGACTGGCGCAGTTTAAGCTGGCAAAAAATCGAGGTGCGTTTCAAGCCTCGTTTCACGTATCTGAAGCTTTGGATGTGCCAGCCGCCGAATGTCTCCAAAGGCATCGCATGGGATGGCGGCGACCTACGCAGCGGCACTTCGATTATCAACAATCTTGGCGTCGGCAACCTCGTGTTTACGGACGCTAACGGCAACGGCAGGCTGGATGGCTCCGAGACCGGGCTGGATGGCGTGAACGTCTATTTGTTCAACCAGGGCGACAATCCTGTTTCGGCGCATCCCCGCTTGATGACCACCACTTCCGGCGGCGGGCGGTATTTGTTTACCGGTCTGGCGGCAGGGAATTATTTTGTGCATGTGCCGCCCTCGGAATTTGCGTCAGGCAGGCCTTTGTCAGGCAAGTTCTCTTCCGCCGGTGCAGGAGTTACAGGAGCGGCGGATGATGACATAGATGAGAATGGTGTGGATAACGCCGTGCCGTCCACCAATGGCATCAGCACGGCTACGGTAACCTTGGCCTCCGGTGGTGGACCGCTGAGTTCGGGTGTAGAGACAGGAACAGACGATGCCCTAGATGACGGCATAGACGGTAACTTCGACCTTACCGAAGACTTAGGCTTTTATCTTCCATCCATGACGCTGGGGAACTTGGTATGGAACGATTCGAATGACAACGGCGTGGTCGATTCTGGCGAAAGCGGCATCGACAATGTGCTTGTCGAATTGTGGACTCCAGGAGCTGACAATGCGATTGGCGGCAGCAGTTCCAATGCTGATGTGAAGGTGGCCAGCAAGACCACTGCGGGCGGCGGCTTCTATAGCTTTACTAACCTCGCCCCTGGCTCCTATTACGTCAAGGTTCCTACGCCGCCGTTGGCACGCGTAAGCTCGGTGGCGGATCCAGGGGACAACGGTCAGGACAGCGACAACAACGGCACCCAGCCGGGCGGGTCAGGGACTTCCGCTTACGGTCCAGTGGTAACGCTTTCGCCCGACGCGGAGCCCGGGACATCAGGCACTACGAATGTAGAAAACACCGTCGACTTCGGTTTCGTGTCGAACATTGGCTCGCCGTTTGTCTGTGACAACCGCTTCTACATCATCCAGAACCTGGAATCACCTCCGGGGTCGGGGGACTATGATGCGACACTGTACTACATCACGGACGGCCCCACGCTGACACCCGCGTTTGTCTTCAGCGGCAAGCGTCTCAACGGCCTCGCTGCGTATGGCGGCTACATTTACTGCCTGGACCAAGTGGGCAACCATCTCTACCGCATTAACTCGCTGGGCCTGCTGGTAGACATGGGCGCGATTCCTGGCCTTGCCAATCCGCCGAGTGGCGGCCAGTGGTCGGGAGCCACGGCATTGACTAATGGCCGGATGATTCTCAATCAGCTCGTGCCGGGTGCGCCAAACAGCACCGCCTTGTACACGATAGATCTCACGTCGGCCTCGCTGGTCGGCTCTGCGGTTACCTGTACGAATGCCGCAAATAATGCGGTGATCACCGCCAACTTTGGCGACATCGCGTGGGATCCGCTCACCAATAAGGTTTATGGTTATGCCACCAATGACACGGCCCAGCAGGGCCTTTGGGAAATCAACCTGGCGACGGGCAAATGCACCCAGATCAAAGTGGGTACCGTGCCGACCTTTGGCTCATTGGTGATTGACGCCAACGGCCTCGCCTATGGCTATGGGAGCACCGAGGGCGCAGGTGGCGTGCAGGATACGCTTTATGTCTTCAACCGTAATGCGAGCGGCATCCTCGATGGAACGCTGACGGAAGTGGGCAGTGGCGCCAGCGTGTCATCATCTGACGGCGCGGCCTGCCCAGGTGCAGCGCCATCGATGAAGATTGGGAATCTGGTGTGGTACGATGCCAATACTAATGGCACCAAGGACTCTGGCGAGGTTGGTATCCCAGGCGTCACAGTGCAGTTGTTCTTGGGCGGTCAGAATCCCGCCATTGCCACCCCCGCTGCTTCAACGACAACCGATGCCGCCGGGGCGTATTCGTTCAGCAATCTCTCGCCTGGCCAGTACTTGGTTTACATTCCGTCGCCACCCTCGGCCTACCCCAAGAGCAGCGGGGTGCCGGTCAATCTCGATAATAGTGTAAACAACGACAACAACGGTATGCAGTTGGGGTCAGGGCAGCCGGTTTCAAGTCCACTGATCGCCCTTGCCGGCGGTACCGAGTCGGACACGGATGGCGATACCGATGACAACTCTGATTTGACAGTGGACTTCGGCTTCGCAGCGAACCTCTCGATCGGCAATTTGGTGTGGAACGACACTAATAACAACGGCTCCAAGGATACTGCGGAAACGGGTATTGGCGGCGTGACGGTGCAGTTGTTCAATCCGGGTGCCGACAACTTGGTGAACACGGCGGATGACGTGCAAGTTGGCAGCAACGTGACGACCAGTGTAACCGGGGCTTATCTCTTCACTAGCCTTGCCCCTGGCAAATACTTTGTGAAGGTGACCACGCCCGCGGCTTATCCGCTCACCTCCGGCACACCGGCCACCACGGACAACAACGTGGATGGCAATAACGATGGCTCGCAGCCGGGAGGTGCCAATACACCTTTGTTCAGTACTATCATCACACTGGCCCCCGGTGCCGAACCGGTGAATGATGGCGATACCGATGCGAACACGAATCTGAGCATCGACTTTGGCTTGTTCACTGGTTTCACGGTGGGGAACTTGGTATGGAACGATGCGAACAACAACGGCATCCTGGACTCCGGCGAGACGGGCATTAGCGGGCTCGCAGTAGAACGACTGAACAGTGCAGGGGTGTCTTATAGTCCAGCGGTTACGACGACAACCAATGCTAGCGGTGCGTACAGTTTCGTGGTCAGTGCTCCAGGAACGTACAAGGTGCGCGTGACTCCCAGTGCGAGCTATCCTCTCGCTTCGTCAGTCGTTGGTCTTGACGATGCTACTGACAACAAGAACGACGGCACTCAGTCGGGCACGGCTGGATCGCCAAGCACAAGCTTTGCCTTTACTTTGACGGCGGGTGCGGAACCGGGCACCGCTGGCACAACGAACACCGAAAATACGATCGACTTCGGCTTTCACGCATGTCCTGTCATTACGGTCACTCCTGCCTCGCTCACTATTGGTGCGGTGGGCATCGCCTATTCGCAGGCACTAACGGCTACGGGTGGCAGCGGGCCTTACGCCTGGAGCGTGACCAGCGGCACTCTGCCCAGCGGACTCACCCTGACATCAGGCGGGCTGCTCAGCGGCACTCCCACCAGCACCATTTCGCAGACCTTCACAGTGCAGGCCATGGACAGCACCGGATGTGCGGGCGGGAAAAGCTACACGCTGGCACCTACTTGCCCGGCCATCACCATCACGCCTTCCACCGCGCCTCTCGGAACAGTGGGTACCGCCTATTCGCAAACCCTGACGGCAACGGGTGGAAATGCACCTTACACCTGGGTGCTCCAGAGCGGCACATTGCCTGCGGGCCTCACTTTCACCACGGGCGGTGTGCTTAGCGGCACGCCCACCACCAGCAACGGAGCCGGCACCAGCCTGATTTTCCGGGCCTCGGATAACAATGGCTGTATCGGCTCGATCAACTGGACGTTGAAGATCTGCCCCGTTATTACAGTGTCCCCCGCCACGTTGCCAAACGGGACGGTGGGATCAGCCTATAGCACTACCTTCACGGCTAGCGGCAGTAGTGGGGTCTATAGCTACTCGGTCACCAGCGGTTCGCTTCCCTTCGGCTTAACCTTAACCACCGGGGGTGTGCTGAGTGGTACGCCGACCTCGAATGCCACCCAGACCTTTACCGTTCAAGCCACGGACACCAATGGCTGCCCGGGCTCACGCAGCTATACGATGACGCCGGTATGCCCTACGCTGGCATTGACGCCTGTTTCGATTCCTAGCAGCACAGTGGGCACGGCTTATTCGCAAACGCTGGTCGCTGTCAACGGTTCAACGCCTTACTTATGGACTTTGCAGGCCGGTACATTGCCGGGTGGCTTTACTCTCAGCAGCGGTGGTGTGCTTAGCGGTACACCTTCGGCGACAAACGGCACGGGCACTTCCGTAACCTTTAAGGCTACAGATGTGAACGGCTGTCTAGGCACTACCAGCTACACGCTAAAAGTCTGTCCGGTGATTTCGCTGACACCTTCGTCACTTGCAGATGGAACGGTGGGCGCAGCTTACTCACAGACCGTGACGGCTTCAGCAGGAGCCACCCCTTATGTTTACTCGATCACGAGCGGAACGCTTCCCGCAGGCCTTTCGATCAACAGTTCAACGGGTGTTATCAGCGGGAATCCCACCACTGCGAACGGTGCGGGCGCAACGATCAGCGTCACCGCGACGGATGCTAATGGATGTACGGGAGCGTTGAATTACGGCCTCCAAATTTGCCCGATCATCACCGTTTCGCCAACTGCCATCTCCGCTGCGACCGTGGGCACAGCTTACTCCCAGACGCTCACGGCTTCTGGCGGCGCGACATCTTACACGTGGAGCGTCATCAGCGGTACCTTGCCTGGGGGTCTCTCCTTGAGCAGCGGCGGTGTCATCAGCGGCACGCCCACCAGCACCACGTCACAGACCTTCACCGTGCAGGCACAGGATGTGAACGGGTGCCCAGGCACACGTAGCTTCACTCTCTCCCCATCCTGCCCGGCGGTCTCCATCACACCGGCCAGCATTGTCGATGGCACGCTCGGCATCGCGTATTCCCAGCCGCTGGCCGCGAGCGGGGGAACCATTCCTTATGCCTGGACGGTGACCAACGGCACGCTGCCTGCAGGCCTGACTTTAAACGCTGGCACTGGTATTTTGGGCGGTACTCCGACGGCCAGTAATGGCGCAGGCTCTGCCGTCACGGTGCGTGCCACCGATACTTATGGGTGTGCCAATACCATTGGATACACCGTGAAAGTGTGTCCTGTGATCAGCATGACTCCGGCCTCGCTGTCCGCAGCCAGTGTGGGAACCCCTTACAGTGCCACGGTGACCGCCAGCGGCGGTGCCACGCCTTATGTGTATGCGGTGAGCAGCGGTACTCTGCCTGCTGGTCTGACCTTCAACACTGCCATGGGTGCAATCTCCGGCACACCCACGGCAAGCGGCAGCCAGACCTTCACGGTCAGGGCAACGGATGCCAATGGTTGCATCAGCACTATCAACTACACCCTCTCGCCGGTATGTCCCACGATTACCCTGACTCCCGCCAGCTTGCCTGCTGGGACGGCTGGAACGGCTTATTCTCAGGCCTTGGCGGCGAGTGGCGGCAACTCGCCTTACACTTGGACGCTGCAATCCGGCACTCTGCCTTCGGGCGTCACGCTTACAACCGCAGGGCTACTCAGCGGCACACCGCCTTCGTCGAATGGCGCGGGAGTAACGCTGGTCTTCAAGGCAACGGACTCAACGGGTTGTTTCGCTACCATCAGCCAGACGCTGAAAATTTGCCCTGTCATCACGGTGTCGCCTGCAAGCGTCGCCGCCGCAACGGTGGGCACCGCTTACACCCAGACCCTCACGGCCTCCGGGGGTGCTATACCTTACAACTGGTCGGTGGTCTCTGGTTCGCTCCCGTCAGGCTTAACCCTGAGTTCCGGCGGCGTCATCAGCGGCACGCCGAGTGCGGCGACGAGTGCCAACTTCACCGTGCAGGCGCTCGATGCGAATGGCTGCCCTGGAACCATGGCCTATGTGCTGGCTTCCTCTTGTCCAGTGATCACGATTACTCCGACGGTCGTTCCGACAGGCACAGTAGGAACAGCATACTCGCAGGTCCTCACAGCCACTGGCGGCACCTCGCCATACACATGGTCAGTCATCGGCGGCACCCTGCCAGCCGGTTTGAGTTTGAGCACTGGCGGTGTGGTGAGCGGTACGCCTTCCGCCAGCAATGGAACTGGTGTGACTGTGACCGTACAGGCGAAGGATGCCTTCAACTGTCTAGCTACAAAAGCCTATAATATCCAGATTTGTCCTGTTCTGGCTTTCACTCCATCCACTTTGCCAGGCGCCGCGGTGGGCACGGCTTATAGCGCGACGATTGGGGCGAGCAATGGAGCAACGCCTTATGTTTATGCGGTCACCAGCGGGAGCTTACCTGCGGGCCTGTCGTTGAACGCCAGTAGTGGCGTGCTGAGTGGCACGCCCACCTCGAGCACCAGTCGGACCTTCACGGTGCAAGCCACGGATGCGAGTGGTTGCACCGGAGCCATCAATTACACGCTGGCACCGACCTGTACGTCGATCGCCTTGTCGCCAGGCACGTTGCCCGCCGGTACCGTGGGGGCCGCTTATTCGCAGACATTGACGGCATCCGGCGGTAATCCCGCTTACACTTGGACGGTGCAGTCTGGAACCCTGCCTACAGGGCTGACTTTCAGCTCGTCCGGCATCTTGAGCGGCACTCCCACGACATCTAATGGCTCCGGTGTGGCTCTTGTGTTGCGGGCCACTGATGTCAATGGTTGTACAGGATCAACGAGCTATACTCTGAAGATCTGTCCGGTGATCACAGTTTCACCCAGCAGCCTTGCCAACGGCACCCTCACCATCGCCTATTCGCAAACGGTGAGCGCTTCTGGCGGAGCAGCGCCGTATTCTTATTCGGTGAGCACTGGCACCCTGCCTGCCGGTCTTGCTCTGGGCTCATCCACAGGCGCAATCACTGGCACCCCCACAGTAAGCAATGGCACGGGTGTAAGCGTTACCGTAATGGCCTCCGATGCCAATGGCTGCCCTGGCTTGAAGACCTATAATCTGAAGGTCTGTCCGCAGCTCACTTTCAACCCGGTAACATTACCAACCCTCACGCTCGGGGTGCCTTATTCCCAGGCTGTCACTGCCACCAGCGGCGCTGCTCCTTACACTTATAGCCTCAGCAGTGGCACGCTGCCTGCGGGCCTGACGCTAGGCACGGACGGCGTGCTAAGCGGCACTCCCACGAGCACAACCTCAAGGACCTTCACCGTGCAAGCAGTGGATATCAATGGCTGCGTTGGGACAAAGGGTTACACTGTGGCACCGGTCTGCCCCACCATTGCTATTGCACCCGCCTCGCTGTCCAACGGAACGGTGGGCACGGCTTTCTCGCAGACTTTGACGGCAACTTTTGGCACCAGCCCTTATACCTGGACGCTGCAAGCCGGCACGCTGCCAGCCGGGCTTACCTTCACGGCCTCCTCGGGCCTGCTTTCCGGAACGCCTACGACGTCGAATGGCCTCGGGGTGGGTCTGACATTCAACGTCACCGACAGTCTGGGTTGTACGGCGACGACGAGCTATACCATGCGAGTTTGCCCGGTCATTACCATCACGCCGGCATCTTTGGTCACGGGCACGGTGGGATCAGGCTATTCACAGACTCTTTCTGCGAGTGGCGGCGCGGCGGCCTACACATGGAGCGTCTCGAACGGCTCTCTGCCTCTCGGCCTTGCACTAAGTTCAGCAGGCGTGATCAGCGGTTCGCCAACAGCGGCAGGAAGCAGTGCCTTCACAGCCCAGGCAGTGGATGCCAATGGCTGTCCCGGTACCAAGGCCTATACCATCACGGCTTCATGCCCCACGCTCAGCATCACACCTGCCACGATCGTTTCAGGCACCGTGGGCACTGTGTATTCGCAGACGCTGACGGCTTCTGGCGGCACGGCTCCTTATGTCTGGGCAGTCAGCAGCGGCACGCTGCCTGCCGGTCTTTCCGTCAGTACTGGAGGGGCGATTACGGGAACGCCGACTTCCGCCAACGGCGCCGGCGTGAACATCACGGTGACTGCCTCCGATAATAACAACTGTGTGGTATCCAAGACCTACAGCAACTTTAAGATCTGCCCCATCATCACATTGAGCCCGGCATCTATGCCTGCACCGGTCGTGGGAGTGGCTTACAGCCAGGCGATCACTGCCAGCGGCGGAGCCACCTCCACCTATCTTTACACCGTAACGAGCGGCGCTCTGCCATCGTGGGCTACGTTGAACAGCAGCACGGGAGTGATCTCTGGCACACCAGGGAACACCACGTCGGCAATCTTCACCATTACGGCCACGGATGTAAATTCCTGTCCTGGCTCACAAAGCTTTACGCTGTCGCCGGCCTGTCCCGCTATCACAGTGTCTCCCACCAGCCTAGCGGATGGCACGCTAGGCTTGGCCTACAGCGCCAGCGTTTCGGCCAGCGGCGGCACGGCCGCCTATACGTATGCAATCACCAGCGGCACGTTGCCCTCTGGCCTGAGCTTTAGCACCTCTACAGGGGCGATCACAGGTACGCCGACGGTGGCTACCAGCGGAACTTCAGGCGTGTCTCTGTCTATTCGTGCCACTGATTCCAGAGGCTGCCAGGGGCTCTCTACCGTGAGCTTGAAGATATGCCCTGTAATCACAGTGAATCCGACGTCACTGGCCGCTGCAGTGACCGGCACGGCATACAGCCAGACCTTGAGCGGTTCAGGCGGCACGGCTCCGTACAGCTATACGGTCACCAGCGGGACCCTGCCCACATGGGCAACGCTCAACAGTTCGACGGGCGTGTTGTCGGGAATGCCTAACAACACAACAGCGGCGACTTTCACCATTTCTGCCACCGATGCCAATCTGTGTTCCGGCACACGTTCGTACACCATCACGCCCACTTGTTCGACGATCAGCTTGTCGTCAGGCACCTTCAGCAACGGCACCGTTGGAACGGCTTACGCCAGCACGATAACCGCCACCGGCGGTCTGGCGCCCTACACTTATACGGTTACCTCGGGCACGTTACCCACAGGCCTCAGTTTCAGCGCGGCCACTGGTCAGCTTTCTGGCATGCCAACAGCGGCCACCTCTGGCACAACGGGAACTTCATTGACGGTTCGCGCCGTGGACAGTGCTGGCTGCCAAGGTTCGCGAGTCGTGACGGTGAAGATTTGTCCCATCATCAGCTTCTCTCCCACGTCACTTCCAGCAGGCACGGTGGGAACAGCTTATAACCAGACGGTTACAAGCACAGGAGGCACCGCGCCTTACACTTACGCACTGACGGGCGGCACATTGCCGACTGGTATTTCGATGACGTCTGCCGGTGTGATCAGTGGCACGCCGACAACTGCGGTAAGCGCCAACATTACTGTCACAGTAACGGACGCTAACGGCTGCCCTGGCAGTATTGCTTACACTCTGGCAGTCAGCTGCCCGGTTATAAATGTCACGCCTGCCACCTTACCAGCAGGGACAGCGGGCGCAGCTTATAGCCAAGCGCTTACGGCCACCGGCGGCAGCACGCCTTACACCTGGGCCTTGAGTGCCGGCACACTTCCTTCAGGTCTCACCTTGAGCACGGCCGGGTTACTCAGCGGCACGCCTACGGCCAGCAATGGATCTGGCACAAACATCACGATTCAGGCCCTCGATAAATACGGCTGCCCTGCGACCATCTCTTACACGTTCAAGATCTGTCCGGTGCTCGCCTTTACACCTTCCAGCTTGGCCGACGGTACGCTCGGTATCGCTTACAACCAGCCCATCACTGCATCAAATGGCGCGACTCCTTATGTGTATTCAGTGAGCGCTGGGACGTTGCCTGGTGGGCTGACCTTGAATGGATCAACGGGCGTGATCAGCGGTACCCCCACTGCCAGTAACGGTGGGGGCGCCAGCATCACTGTGCAGGCGGTGGATGCCAATACCTGCCCGGGAACCAAAGTTTACGCGCTGAAAATCTGCCCCATTGTCACTCTGTCGCCGACAACGATGGCAGCTTCGACCGTGGGCACATCTTATAGCCAGACCCTTCTGGCGAGCGGCGGTGCGGCTCCCTACACTTACGCAGTCACCAGTGGTGCGCTGCCTTCATGGGCGACGCTGAACGTCACCAGCGGTGTGATTTCCGGCATGCCTAACAACGTGACGTCGGCAACTTTCAGCATTACCGCGACGGATACCAACGGCTGCCCTGGCGTAGCGAACTACACCATTGGAGCCGCCTGCCCGACTCTCACTCTCACTCCTGCCTCGCTTGCACCGGGGACAGCCGGGGCGGCTTACACCCAGACTCTTTCTGCCAGCGGTGGTACCTCGCCTTACTCATGGACCGTAACCAACGGCGCGCTGCCTTCGGGTATCACCATGAGCAGCGCTGGTGTCATCAGCGGCACGCCTATCGCCAGCAACGGTGCAGGAGTGAGCATCACGGTGCAGGCGGCGGACAATCTGGGCTGCGTGGCAACCAAGATATACACCTTCAAGGTTTGCCCGGTGATCACCGTGTCCCCGGCCACCCCCGCTACGCCAACCGTCGGCACGGCCTATAGCCAGACGATCAGCGCCACTGGCGGAGCGGCGCCTTATGTCTTCACAGTGAGTTCGGGCGCGCTTCCTGCATGGGCTTCATTGAACTCCTCCACCGGTGTCTTGTCGGGCACGCCAAACAGCACCACGAGCGCTACGGTCACCATCACCTCCACCGATGTGAACGCCTGCCCCGGCAGCCGCAGCTACACGCTGGCTCCTGTCTGTCCCGCGATCAGCGTCTCGCCCGGAAGCCTGCCCTTGGGCACGGTAGGCAGCGCCTATAGCTCCACGTTTTCGGCCAACGGTGGCACCAGTCCTTACAGCTTTGCCGTGACCTCCGCCAACCTGCCTGCTGGTCTTGTCTTGACCACAGGTACCGGCGCGATCAGCGGCACCCCCACCACTGCTACCAGCGGCACGAACGGCGTGAGCATGACGATCACCGCAACCGACAGCCTCGGTTGTCAGGGTACGCTGACAGTGAATTTGAAGGTCTGCCCCGTGATCACGCTCAATCCCACCAGCCTGCCCGCAGGCACAGTGGGCACGGTCTACAGCCAAGCAATCACCGCCACCGGCAGCGCGGCCACGCCATTGTCCTACACTGTCACCTCCGGCGCCTTGCCGATCGGTTTGTCTTTGAATCCGTCCACAGGTGCCATTACCGGCACGCCGACAACGGCGGTGAGCGCGAACGTGACGATCACCGCGACCGATGCCAATAATTGCTCTGGTCAGCGCGCTTACACGCTGGCCACGAGTTGCCCGGTCATCACCATCACGCCAACGGCTCTCAATCCGGCAACGGTGGGGGTTGCTTTCAGTCAGACCCTCAGCGCCAGCGGCGGAACGGCTCCGTATAACTGGACGCTGATCGGCGGTACATTGCCTGTCGGCATGTCCTTGAGCAGCGCTGGCATCATCAGCGGCACCGCCTCATCCAGCAACGGCGCAGGGGTGAGCATCACCGTTCAGGCCGTGGATAATTTTGGCTGCCCGGCGACCAAGGTTTACACCTTCAAGGTATGCCCCGTCATCACTGTCACACCTGGAAGCCTGCCCACCGGTACGGTTGGTACTGCTTATTCGCAGATGATCGTGGCATCAGGCAGCACGGCCACGCCACTGTCCTACGCTGTAAGCTCCGGCACCTTGCCGCAGGGGCTCAGCCTCAACAGCTCAACAGGGGCAATTACTGGTACGCCGACCGCTTCAAACGGTGGAGGCGGGAACGTCACTATCACGGCCACGGACACGAACGCCTGCACCGGCTCAGCCATCTACAATCTGAAGATCTGCCCGCTGCTGACTTTCACACCCGGTTCCCTGCCGAATGGCACGGTGGGCACGGCTTATTCCCAGGCAATTTCTGCTGCTGGCGGTGCCGCTCCTTACGCTTATGCAATCAGTTCGGGCACGCTGCCAGCAGGCTTGACCTTCAACACTGGCACCGGTTTGATCAGCGGTACGCCCACTACGAGCAACGGTGCTGGGATAGGCCTGACTTTCACGGCCAACGATGCCAACGGCTGTCCTGGTCTGGTTAATTACATTTTGAAGATTTGCCCGGTGATTTCGGTAGACCCCTCCAGCTTGGCCAATGGCATCCTGGGCCTAGGCTATTCCCAAACAGTGGTCGCCTCGGGCGGTGCTTCTCCGTACAATTACACGGTCACCTCGGGCACGCTGCCTGCGGGCCTGAGCCTCAACAGCAGTTCGGGTGTAATCAGCGGCACGCCATCCGCCGCTACGAGCGGAGTCAGCGGCGCAGCGATCACGGTCACCGCAACGGACGCGAACAATTGTCCGGGAATCAAGCCCTATAATCTGAAGGTGTGCCCGGTGATCACTGTGAATCCAGCGAGTCTGCCGAATTCTTCGGTAGGCACGCCGTACAGCCAGACGGTTGTCGCCTCGGGCGGCGCGACGCCTTATACATTCAGCATCAGCAGTGGTGCATTGCCTGTCTGGGCTACATTGAATGCCGCCACCGGGGTGATTTCAGGAACGCCTAACAGCACGGCTAGCGCCGCTTTCACTGTCATGGCTAGCGACGTGAATGGTTGCCCTGGCACGCGATCCTATACGATGGGTTCTGCTTGTCCCACTGTCACCCTCTCTCCTTCGGTCTTATCAAATGGTACGGTAGGCACGGCCTACAGTTCCTCTGTCACGGCCTCCGGCGGCACTGCCCCTTACTCTTATGTCGTCACTTCGGGTACCTTGCCCACAGGGCTGAACATCAATGCCACGACCGGCGCTGTTACAGGGACGCCAACGGCAGCCACGAGTGGTACCAACGGCACTTCCATCACGGTCACGGCGACCGATTCCCTAGGGTGCTCCGGTGCCTTGGTGATTGCCGTCAAGATCTGCCCGGTCATCACCATCACCCCGGCCAGCATGGGCGCAGGCATTGTGGGCACGGCTTACAATCAAACATTGACGGCTGCGGGTGGGACTGCAGCTTATGTGTGGACGCTCACCTCAGGCTCTCTACCGACCGGCCTTTCCCTCAGCTCGACGGGTGTCATCAGCGGCACGCCCACGGCGGCCACGACCAGCCAGCCGTTCACTGTTCAGGCGCTGGATGCGAACGGATGTCCTGGTACGAAGTCCTACACCATGAGTGCTTTCTGCCCGAACGTAGTCGTCAGCCCCGTGTCGCCCCTGGCCGCAGGCATAGTAGGCAGCAGCTATTCCGTGGCCCTCAGTGCTAGCGGCGGCAGCAGCCCTTACGGTTTTGCAGTCACCTCCGGTTCGTTGCCTGCGGGCCTCACTCTTAGCGCTGGCGGCACACTCTCTGGGACGCCTACCGTACCTACATCTGGCACTACTGGCACGAGTTTTACCGTGGCCGCCACAGATCAGAATTCATGCCTCGGGTCGCGAGCTTACACACTGAAGGTCTGCCCGGTTATCACAGTGTTCGGTAGTCCTCCTGCCGGTACCATCGGTGCGGCCTACAGCACCACCTTCACCGCCACCGGCAGTGCGGCGACGCCTTACTCGTACTCCATCATCAGCGGTACGTTGCCAGCGGGCCTGAGCATGAATGCCTCGACAGGCGTGGTGAGCGGCACGCCGACAGTCGCCGCCAGCGCTAGCGTGACTGTGGCGGCTACCGACACCAACAACTGTGCGGGGAACGCCATCTTCACCATCGCCATCGGCTGCCCTACCATCACGATGACGCCTGCTTCATTGCCGATAGGAACGGTGGGCACCGTTTACTCACAGACTTGCACTGCTTCCGGCGGCGCATCACCGTATGTGTGGACCATCAGCGCGGGAACGCTGCCAAGTGGATTGACCGTTACCACGGCGGGTGTTCTAAGCGGTACGCCGACGGCGCCGACAACCGGTGTCAACGGCACGAGCATTACCTTGAAAGCTACGGACGCCAATGGATGCGCGCTTACCAAGGCCTACAACCTCAAGATTTGCCCGGTGATCGCTATCTCGCCTGCTAGCCTCAACATCGGCGCAGTGGGCACGGCCTATAATCAGGGGCTCAGTGCTTCCGGCGGCTCGACCCCCTACGCCTGGACCCTCACCAGCGGCACCTTGCCCACGGGCTTATCGTTGAACAGCGGCTCGGGCTTGATCAGCGGCACGCCGACGGTGAGCAACGGTGCCGGCACGGCGATTACCGTGACCGCCACGGATGTGAACGTCTGCCCGGGAACCAAAAACTACACTCTCAACATTTGCCCCGTCATCTCGCTCAGCCCTT
>JAQGPI010000140.1 GCA_028293175.1 Verrucomicrobiaceae bacterium
ACCTTCGCGATCTGCTCCAGCTTATCGATGTAACACATGCCTAGCTGATCCCTACCCACGTTGGTGACAACTCCAACCTGGCAGCGGTCGAAGCCAATGCCTTCCCTCAGAATGGTTTCGGTACTGACTTCGCAAATTGCAACTTCCGTCCAAGGGTGGAACAGGACTCCGTGCGAGCCTCCGATATGGTCGCCGACCTTGGACTTGACGAAGCGATTGCCGAATTGCAGGCCGTCACTGGAGGCAACGCCGATACGTTTGCCGGTGGAACCAACGAGATGTGAAATAAGGCGGATTGAGGTGGTCTTGCCACTCGATCCCGTAACGCCGACGAGAGGAATGCGGCCATCATCTTCGGGAGCAAAGAGCATGTCAATGATGGCCTCGCCCACAGGGCGCACCTTGCCAATGGATGGCTTCAAATGCATAAGCAGACCGGGGCTCGCATTGATCTCCACGATGGCTCCGGACTGTTCTTCCAGAGGCCTGGAGATGTCGCTGCACACAACATCAATGCCTGCGATGTCGAGGCCCACCACGCGGGCGGCGGTGACGACGTGGTCGCGGATCGAAGGATGCACGGAGTCTGTGATGTCGATGGCCCAGTTGGCAAAGCGGGATATGATCACACGCTCTCCGGCGTGGGGAATCGACGTGCCGGTATGGCCTTGCAGGCGAAGCTCGGTGAGCACGGCGGGATCCCAGTTCACGGTATTGAAAGTGTCCCACACTGAAGTTTCCAGCGAACTGCGGCGCGGATCGGAATTGAGCTGGGACTCGATGAGCGCGGTGACGTCGGCCTTGCCATCACCAACAATGATTGCCGGGTCGCCACGGCTGGCGGCGATGAGATTTTTCCCCACCACCAGCAGGCGGTGATCAGTGCCGGGAATGAATTTCTCGACGATCACGCCGTTGCCTTCCTTGTCAGCAAGTTCGAAGCACTCGGCGATTTGTTCACTCGTGCTGAGATCGACAAAGACGCCGCGTCCATGGTTGGCATCGCGGGGTTTGACAACGACTGGCAGACCTATCTCCTGGGCAGCCTCCCAAGCGTCGGCGGCATCTTCCACGATGCGGCCTTCAGGCATGGGCACGCCTGCTTGCCCGAGCACGGAACGGGTGAGATCCTTGTCCTGCGCGATATACTCGGCGATGGCACCGGAGCGGTCTGTTTCAGCAGTCCAGATGCGTCGCTGCTTGGCTCCGTAACCGAATTGAATCAGGCTGCGGCCTTCCTGAAGCCGACGCCACGGAATGTCACGCTCGCGAGCGGCGTCGACCATGGCCTTGGTGCTGGGGCCGAGGGAGTTGCGGTCCACCACGTCTTGCAGGCGCTTGATTTCCGCCGCCATGTCGAAGGGTTCATTTGCATAGCAGGCAAGAAGGAGGTCGCGCGCGCTCCGCAGACAAGTTTCCGCCACGGTTTCATCAATGTAGCGGAACACCACCTTGTAGAGCCCTTCAACGCAGGTCGCGCGCGCTTTGCCATAGCCGACCGGATGACCAGCGAGCGTCTGCATTTCCAGGGTCACGTGCTCCAAAATGTGCGCGGGGTAGGTACCGCGATTCAGCCGTTGAAGAAAACCGCCGCGCTCGCCGATGCTACAACGGTGTTCAATAAGGCCAGGCAGCCAGGCCATAAGACGATCGACAAAACCGGGAATCTCTTCCGAGCTGGCGTCTTTCAGTGCGCCGAGGTCCACCCAGGCTTCCAGCACCTGATAGTTGGCCCAGATGTTGGGTCCGCGCAGCATGAGGATTTCGCGAATGTCGAGGTCGGGCATACGAGATATATTCATGTGGGCTGTGATGGAGCGCAAGAGGAGGGGCAAGAATTTCGGGTACTGGTTTTCCCTGATGAAGGCCAACAATTTGAGTAGCCGCCCTCACCCGAATTGGTGAGGCGGGGCGCTAAATCCGGTCTTGGCGCAACTGGGCCGCCGTGCTTGATTCCCGCATGTTTGCACATCGATTTCCGCTCCTCTTATTTCCCCTGCTGGCGCTGGCATTCAGTCCTGTCTCGGCGAAGGAAAAAGAGGACAAGGCCCCAGCCGGGCAGGGGCCTTACATTGAATACATTCCCGGGACGCTGCCTCTAGTGATTAGCGCGCCCCATGGTGGTTATCTGAAACCTGGAGACATTCCAGACCGGATAGGCGGCAAGGTGGAGCAGGATAGTTTCACGCAGGAGATGGCGCGGGCGATTCGTGAGGAGTTTCAAAAGCGCACGGGCGGCACTCCCTACGTGATACTTTGCCGCTTGCACCGGGTGAAACTGGACTGCAATCGTGAGATCAAGGAAGCGGCACAAGGTAATCCGACAGCCGAAAAATCATGGCGGGATTACCACGCCTTCATCGAGAAGGCGAAGGCAGAGGTCGAGCAAAAATTCGGAGCAGGATTGTACATTGATCTGCACGGTCAGCGCCATGAACAGGGCCGGATTGAACTGGGATACCTGCTTTCAGGGCAGGAATTGGCCTTGGACGACGATGCCATTACCAAGCAAGCGGGAAAGACGAGTGTCCGCGAGCTGGACCAGCGCTCACCCGCCAGTTTTGTGGACCTTCTGCGTGGTGAGGTCAGCCTTGGTGCCCTGCTAGATGCGAAGGGCTACACCTGCGTTCCCGGCCCAACGGTGCATGCACCCGCGGAAGGCGAGTTGTACTTCCCTGGCGGGTACGATACCCAGATACATGGCTCGCGCGACGGCGGCACGCTTAGTGGCATTCAAATGGAGTGCCCCTTCGTTGGCGTGCGTGATACGAAGCCGCACCGCGAAAATTTTGCCAAAGCTTTTTGTGAGGTATTGACCACACAGTATTTCCCGGCTCATTTCGGCAAACCCCTCGGCCCACAAAAAGCTCCATGATCGAAATCAACGTCGCCTACGAAGGCCAGCTCCGTACCCGTGCCATCCATGGCCCTTCCAAGTGCGAACTCATCACTGACGCGCCAGTGGATAATCATGGTAAGGGCGAGTCTTTTTCTCCCACCGATTTGGTAGCAACTGCGCTAGCTACTTGCATGGCCACGGTGATGGGCATCGTCGCTGAACGAAAGAGCATCGATCTGATGGGCATGAAGGTACGTGTGGAAAAGCACATGAGCACCGATGCGCCCCGCCGCATTGTCCGCCTGCCGGTGTCTATTGAAATGCCGCTGCCCGCCGATCATGCGGACCGCGCGCTGCTGGAGGCCACGGCGCTGGCTTGCCCTGTGCATCAAAGTCTGCACCCGGCCATCGAGAAGCCGGTGACGTTTCAATGGAACGGCTAAGGCCGGTTATGTTATGAACGCCGATTCACGAGAGTGAGTGCTCGCCAAATCTTCTCCCTGGCTGTCCGTCTCCAGGGTCTGTACTTTGTGTATCACGGACTCACGCTGCTACCGGGCCTGTTTGCTTCTGAGGACATGCGGGTGACGTTCATGGCCCTCATTAGTGCTACGTTTTATCTGGCGTGCGCGTGGTGGCTGCTCGTCGGTGGCCCGCTGCCAGCGTTCTTCAAGCGCCGGGATTTGACGGACCTCGCGTACCGCGATGAAGCTGGCGGCAATGTTTGAAAAGAAAAACTGTTCTATTGAACATATTAAAGGGGAGCGTTAGATACCCGCATCCATAATGCGGTCTCTCCTTGCCTATCTTCTCATGCTTCTGGTGTGCACTGCCTGCACGCCCGCCACGGCTCCTGCTACCAGTGTCCCGGCAAGGCATCAAAAAGGCATTGCTGGCAAGGTAGTGAGCGTCCATGACGGTGATACGCTTACGTTACAAAGCGGCGGAAGGGGCAGCAAGAAGCTGAAAGTACGCCTGGAGGGTATCGATGCGCCGGAGATCGGCCAGCCCTATGGAGATGTTTCACGACAGGCTTTGAACAACATGGTCTATGGCCGGATGGTGACCATTGTGCCGGTGACAGTGGACAAGTATGGACGCACGGTGGGCAGGGTGGTATTAGGGCGCCTGGACGTTAATGGCGAGATGGTCAGGATCGGACTCGCATGGTGGTATGATCGCTATTCGCAGGATGCAGGACTTAGCCAGGCCCAGCAGCAAGCCCGGTATTACCATTGGGGCCTATGGCGCGATGAGAACCCTACGCCGCCATGGACCTGGCGGAACATTCATCCGCGAAGGTAAACGGAATTTTGAAAATGCGCGGTGAGCCAATGTGTCGAAAACTTCACTGGCGCTCACTTTTCAACTCCCATCGTCATATGTAACTCAATAGCACGTTCTCGTACGGCAAACGGGGTATCTCAGCTTGCTGCTGCGCTGAACGGGCGCATTGTGACAAAGCCGTCACCGCTTCACGCACATGTCACCTAACGATCACATTTTGTCTGCCTTCTCTGATTCGCTCAACCGCCTGCGTGAGAACGTGCTCACCATGGGCAGCATTGCCAGGAAGAATCTGGCCAATGCCATGCGCGGCCTGCTGGAACGCGATACCGATCTGTGCAATCAGACCATCGCGGACGATCAGGACGTGAACATGCTAGAGAAGTCCATCGACAAGGCGGGCATGGACATCCTTGTTCGTTTCCAGCCGATGGCTTACGATTTGCGTCAAGTGATGGGAACGCTGCGCGTGGCCAACAACTTGGAGCGCATTTCAGACCAAGCGTCGAGCATCGCCAAGCGGGCGCGTAAGATCAACCTGCTGCCTGAGCTGCCGGAGCTCGCTTTGATACAAACCGTTTACCAGCTCGCTTCCGCGCAAGTGGAGCGTGCAATGACGGCCTTTGCCAATGGCCAGGCTGAGCGGGCCGCTGAAATCCGCTCGATGGACAAGGAGATCGACAACGCCGAGAAGGCCCTCGATCAGGCGCTTCTGGAAGTGATGGAAAGCCAGCAAGGCGGCCTCGAGGCTTACCTGCATCTGATCTTCGTCGGCCGTTTCCTTGAGCGAGTGGGCGACCATGCGAAGAACATTTGCGAAGACACCATCTTCATCGAAAAGGCCGAGGACATTCGCTTCCTGAAGAAGCGAAAGCAGGCAGAAGCAGCGCAAGCGCCTATGGTGGAAAGCGCCGAGAGCGTGTAGCCGCAGTCATCTCGCGGCCACACAGTGGCATGGATCTTAGTGCTTTAACAACCAATCCGTTGTACGCGGATTAAAGTCGGTCAGGCATTCCCAGTGGAAGGCGTGACCGGCGTTGTCGTAAAGGTGAAGCTGGGAGCCTGGGATGGCGTGGGCCACTTCCTCGCCCATCCAGCGCGGAGTGAAGACGTCATCCTTGCCACCAATGACGAGCACGGGGCACTGGATGTTTTTTAGTTCGTTGAGCGTGTTATGAGAAGTCGCGGCGGCGGCCTGGGCCTCCATTGCATGCAGGGGCTGCGGGGCGGGATTAGTGGCGGCTTCCTTGAGGC
>JAQGPI010000651.1 GCA_028293175.1 Verrucomicrobiaceae bacterium
GTAACGGTGAGCGCGGCACCGGCCTGGAGCGTGGCTCCGTCGGTGATTGTCAAGGTGCCAGTGCCAAGACCGGCGGCATTGTTGAGAATGATGGAACCAGCAGTGAGATTGACGCCACCGGTGAAGGTATTGACACCACCGAGGACCAGCGAACCATTGCCTGCTTTGACCAGAGCCTGAGCACCGGTGTTCGAGATGATCCCGGAGATGATCAGGTCCACCGGAGACAGGCCGGATGTCGTGATCGTACGGGAGGCGTTGTTCATATCCACTGCGCTGGCGATGGTGGGCGTGAAGGAGAAGTTGTCGTTGATCGAGCTGATGTTGCTGCCAAGCGTGACCGTACCGCCCGTGATGGTAGGAGTGGCTGCGCCGCCGCCGCTGTTGAAGGAGATGCCTCCATTGAAGATGTTCGTACCAGTGACCAGGGTCAAAGTACTGCCACCATTGATCTGAATGGCCGCGCTTTGGTGAATCGTGTTGGCGACCGTTTGGGTCACGTTGGCGTTATTGATCGTCAGGGTGCCATTTGGAATCGAAACCGTTGTGGTGCCGTTCGCGTTGGCAGTGCTCAAAGTGAGAGTACCCTGGTCCACGACCGTCAGAGCGGTGCCGCTGCCATACGTGTTAATGCCGCTCAAGGTCAGGGTAGAAGTGCCCGACTTGACCAGCGAGAAACCGGCCGCCCCGGTGATGACGCTGCTAATCGTGGCCGCGGCATTGGTATAAGCAAACAGTTCAGTGCCTCCCGATGTCACGTTGCCGCCCGAGAGTGTGCTGGCCCCGGCGAAGAGCAGACCGCCTGTGCCGATGGTAATGGTAGTAGCTCCGGTCTGCGCCACGGTGAACGCACCAATCTTCAAGGAATTGACGGTGACAGCGCCAACACCGGAGATAGCCGCGACGACATTGATGTTGTCTGTGGAAACGCCCGAGGAAAGCAGCTTCGGTACCACGCCGTTAGCCACTGTGGCCGTGTAGTTAGGATAACCGTTCGAGCCCATGGCACCCACGCCACCGACTGTTCCGGCCGGTGCGACGTAGCTGGCGAAATCCGTGCCGTTGACCACAGCCCAGCCGCCGATGATGCCATTGACAAGAGCGGAGGTAGGAGAACCGCCATTAATCTGGGTGAGAATGATCTGAGGAGTGCCCACGCCATTCTGGCCAAGGTTGGTTTGAGTGGTACCAGTGAAGTTCACCGTTGTGCCTTTGCCGGTCACCGCATCACGGACAAGGTTGGCAATGGTCAGCGTATTGGTGGCGACGCCCAGCGGCGTGACGTTGATCGTATTGGCTCCGCCTGAACCAGAACCACCTGCCAGGGTGAAGGTGCCGACTGAAGCAGCGCTCTGCGCGCCGAGATAAGATAAGGTACCGCCAATGGAGCTGATACCGGCGGAGCGGGTACGATTGGCAGTCAGTTCGGTCGCGGTGTAGAGACCTGTGTCATCCAGGATCAAGGCGCCGTTGTTCAAAGTGATGCCGTTGGTGCCGGAAAGCTGGCCCTGATCGCGCAAGGTGATGGAACCGCCGCGAATGATGGTCGCACCCCCGTAGGTGTTGTCGCTCGTGAGGCGGGTGTCCGTGGCGTTGCCCGAACGGGTGAAGCTGAGTCCCGCGCCGGAAAGCACACCGGCGAAGGTCGTAGCAGCCGATGCTGAAGTGAAGACCGCTGCAGCTGTGCTGGTGATGGTGGTGCCCGTTCCGGCAAGGGTACCGACGCTGGAAAGGCTGCCTATGGCTTGATCCTTGCCATTGAGGTCAAGGATACCGCCATTGGCCGCGAGACTCACAAGGCCTGGCGTCGTCGCGGTGGGCAGCACAACCAAGGTGTTGGCGACGCCGCTATTCAACGTCAGCGTGCCGGCGTTCACCGTCGTGTTCGAGCTTTGAGTAATGTAGGACTGCGCATTCAGGCTGACGGCACCGGCACCCGTCTTGATGAAGCCGTTGGAGCCAGTCAGGAGGCTGTTGATGTTGAAGGTGTTGACCGTGTCGGTCTGATGAATGATGAGCTGGTTGCCACCTGCGGTAAGGACACCGCCTGTGGTTCCTTTAGCACCGCCACCAGGAAGTACGAGGATACCACCGCTGCCGGGGTTAAGAGTCGCCGTGTTACCAATGCCGGTGAGAGTAGCCCCACCATTAAACGTCAGAGTGTTGACGGTCTGCGTGCCGAAGGTCTGGCTGGCAGCGATGCCAATGTTCGCATTGGTAGCGATCGAGCGGTAGAGCCCGGCGCCGAGTTCCGAAGCGGTCAGTGGGCGGAAGCCTCCGCCGGTCGAATAGGTGGCAAAGCCCGTGCCGGTGCCTGTGATACTGCTGTCCGCAATGATATCTGCGCGGATGCTAAGAGTCGTCGAACCATCAAGGCCGCCACCACCAGTAAGGCTGGCGATGACACCAAAGTTCGGGGGCAACAAAGCAGCCCCCGGGCCGCCAACGAAGAAGTTAGCTGTGCCAGCACCGGGAGTTCCGCCCAGATTCGAACCGCGGAGCAGCATCGTACCGCCACTGGAAAGACCCTGGATGCTGCCAACATTGAAGGTCAGCGGCTGGGCTGCGTCAGCTGTCAGGGTCACAGTGCTGCCGCCGTTCAAAACGCTGAACTGTCCCGTGGTCGCGGTGTTGATGCTCTCAGTGGTAGCTGCTGAAGCACTGCCAATGATGTTGAAGTTGCCGCCGGTCATCGATAACTGATGCGATGGCGCGCCGCCACCGAGGCGGTCGTTGAGATTCGCCGTGCTGTTATCCAGCGTGAGAGTGCCCCCGGGGAGAAGCGTATAGGTGGAGAAATCCGTCGTGCCAGCAGCGCCGCTCAGCTTTACAGTGCCCTGGCTCATGGTGAGGGTCCCCAGGGCTGTAGATGTGAGGCTACCACCCGCGATGCGGGTGTTGCTGTTGATCGTCATCGCGCCAGTGCCAATCTTGTTGAGATTGAAATTGGCGCTGTTCTGGTTGCCGCTGCCGAAGAGGCCGGAGAAGGTGAAGTTTGTAGCGCCGAAGCCGGTGGACAGGGTGGACGCTCCAGCGTTGTTGGTGACAAGGCCGGTGCCGGTTATCGACTTGCTGACCACATTCGTGCCATTGATGTCAAAGGTGCCAGCGGCGGCGAGGGCCACTTCAGAGAAGCGAGACAAGCCATTGGTGGCACCCGGACGAATGGTGCCGCCGTTCACCGTGGTCACTCCCGTGTAGGTGTTGGCAATGTTGGAAAGGGCGAGAATGCCGTTGCCCGTCTTGGTGAGGGCAAAGCTGCCGGTATAGGCCGCGCCGAGGGTGGCCACCGTGACGGGGCTGTCCACCTGCACCGTATTGGCACCTGTCCCGCCGAAGGTAATAGCGCCGTTCAGCAGAAGATTGTTGCTGGCATTCACTCCGCCAATGGCCAGCGTGTTGGTGCCGGTCACGGTGATGGCGTTGTACAGGGCGTTGCCAGTACCGATCAGTCTTGAGGAAGTCACGCTGCCGTCCACGGTCAGAGCGCCGAGACCGAGCGGTCCATTGATGAACACGCCCTGCTGGAGGGTTGTCGCGCCGATGATCAGCGAACCGCCGCTCAGAGTGGTTCCGCCGGTGTATACACCCGCGCCGCTCATGGCGAGGGAACCGGTGCCTGTCTTGACGACCGAACCCGTGCCATAAAGCACACCGCTGATGACTAGGTCCACGGGTGACAGGCCTGATGTGGTGATCGTGCGAGCAGCAGCCCCCAGATTCAGGCCGCCGGTGATGGTGGGCGTGAAGCTGAGATTGTCATTGGTCGAGGTGATGGTGTTGCTGAAGGTCAGTGCGCCGTAGTTCAGCGTGTTCGCCGATGTCGTGGCAATAGCTGGAGAGGAAATATCTACCGTTCCAGTGCCAATGGAGCTAATCGTTGCCCCAGCAGGAATGCCTCCGCCGGTGACCACCATGCCGACCGCCAGACCCGCGATGGCGACAGTGATCGTGGAGCTGCCGGAGACGGTGGCCGAAGATACGGAATTGCCCGTCGCAGCCAGCGTCGGGTTGGCACCGCCGCCGCTGTTATTGAAGGTGATGGTACCTGTGGTGGTATTGTTACCGGTGTAAGTCAGCGAACCACCGCCATTAATAGTGATGTTGCCCGCTGTGGCAATCTGGCCGCTGGTGATGGCAGCAGTGCCGAAGTTCACCGTTGCATTGTTGATGGTGAGATTGCCGGGAACCTGCACAATGCCAGCGGCACCAGATAAAGTCAGCGTACCTTGATCCACGATTGTGGCACCGTAGGTGTTAGCCAGGGGGGCATTCAAGGTAAGTGCGTTTGATCCAGACTTGACCAACGTCATGCTGGCACCGGTAAGCTGGCTGGTGATGCTCACAGTGTTATTGGCATGAACGAACAATTCATTGCCAGCTCCTGCCGTCAGGTTTCCGCCCGTGATCACACTGGCTGCGCCGTTGGCGATCAAGCCGCCGCTCGCGATGGTCAGGGTGGTGCCACCAGTCTGGGTGATGGTCGCGACCGCACTTATCCTCAGAGAGTTGATGGTCTCCGTGGGCACTGCGGAAACACTAGCGCCCACGGTGATGTTATCAGTGCCCGCGCCGGTCACTGCGGTCAGCGCATTCGCCGAATACAGGGGATAGTTGAGGCTGCCCATGGCACCTACGCCGCCCTGGGTGCCGCCATTGGCCTGATAGGTAGCAAAGTCGGTGCCGTTTACCGTGGCCCAGCCGCCGATGATGCCGTTGTTCGTGGTGACAAGCGCTGTAGGCGAGCCAGTATTGATCTGCGTCAGGAACACCTGCGTGTTGCCGCTGCCGGCCTGTCCAAGGTTGGAGCCGGTGAAGTTCACCGTCGAACCAGCCGTACGGATGAGGTTGGCCACGGTCAGCACCGCAGTTCCACCGCTGGCCGCCGTGAGTGTGGAGGTGATGATGCTGGCACCCGGATTGAGCGTCACTGTACCAACGCTTTCGCTAGACGTCATGCCGGGTGCTCCGGTCAGAGTCAGCGTGCCGCCTTGCAGAGTGACAGGTGTCGCATCAGGCAGGCGATTGGTGTTGTTGTAGTTGGTGAAGTTGCTGTTATCGAGGTTCAGCACGCCGTAGTAGTTGGTCAGGGGATTGACGCTCGTAAGGCTAGCGTTGTCGCGCAACTGGAGGGTGCCGCCACGGATAATGGTGGCACCGCTGTAAGTTTGCGGAGCCGTGAGGATGGTGGCCGTGGTGCCGGAACGTGTGAAAGCAATGCTGCCGCCGATTGTACCGCCATAGGTGCCGCCGCCGGTCGATGTCAGCGTAGCAGTTGTGGAGCTGGTGATATCACCACCACCACCGGGCAGCGGGTTCGAGCTGGCGATGGCACCAAAGGCCTGGTTGTTGCCCTTCAAATCCACGCTGCCACCATTGAGCGCAAGCGCCTGTGGGGTTGGAACCGTGGCCGTGGGCACCACCATGATGGTGTTTTCCGCACCGCTATTCAGGCTCAGAGTGCCAGCATTGACAGAGACAGCACCAGAGAAGAGCTGGGGGGTATTCAGGCTCAAGGTGCCCTCATCACCCTTGGAAATGCCATTCGTGCCAATCAGTGTGCTGGAGACATTGAGAGTGGTCGCAGCGCCGATGGTATGGATGAAGAATGCGCCGCCGGCCACGTTAATCTGGCCGCCAGTCAAACCTACGTTGCTTGCAAAGGCCACGATGCCGTTACCAGGGGTCATGATGCTGCCCTTGTTGAAGGCAGTGAATCCGCCGCCGGAGTTCAGTGTGAGGCTGTTCACCGTGTCCGTGGTGAAGGTCTCTAGGCTGCTCAATCCAAGGTTGGAGTTCGAGGCTGAATTGGATAACAGGCTCGACATTTCAGTCGAGGTGTTGAGAACACGGAAACCGACGCCGGGGAAGTAAGTAACAAAGCCCGTGCCCGAGCCGGTGATCGAAGTATCGCCGATGATGTCAGGGCGAATGCTCATGCTGTTGAAGCCGGGCAGGCTATTGCCGCCGCTAAGGTTAGGCGTAGTGGAAAAAACATTGGCCACATTGGCCCCGGGGGTCGAACCAAGGTTCGTGCCACGAAGCAGCAAGTTTTCCGGCAGAAGGCCAACAATGGCAGCGACCGTGGCGAAATTCAGGGTCGTGGAAGTAGCGGCATTCGGCTGCAAAGTGATGATCCCGGTAAGGCCCGCGGAGACATTGAGCTGGTTGGCAGACTCAAAGGTGTCTGCTCCCGCATTGCCCTTGATCACCAGTTCGCCACCCACAAGCTGAACGTTCTTCAGCAGGCCGCCGAGGCGGTTGTTGACGTTGGTGCCGGTGTTGTCCAGCACGAGCGAACCCGTTTGATTCAGGATGTAGGTGCCGAAGGCCGTGCTCGCAGCACCTGAGTAGGTCATCGATCCACCATTGACCGTCAGCGTGCCAATGGTGCTGCCGCTGCCGGTGAAGGACAGGTTACCAGTGCCGACCTTTACGAGGTTCACCTTGTCGAGCAGCGTGGTAGCGCCGGAGGCCAGGGCGAAGTAATTGAAGTTGCCGTTGAATGACGTGCTGGCGTTGTTCAAGCCAAACGTCAGCGTGCTGGCGGTGGTGCTGTTGTTGGTGATCTTGCCGCCGCCGGACAACTGGCTGATTGCTTCACTTGCACCGTTCAGGTCGAAGGTGGAACCCGTTACCATGCTGAAGGTTGAGACGTCAGGAATGACATTCGAAGCGCCCAGGAACAACGTGCCAGCGCTCAGGGTGGTGACACCCAGGTAACTGTTGCCAGCGGAAGTAAGGCGCAGGCCACCAGAACCATCTTTGATGATGCCGCTTGATCCCCCACCCTGGAGAGGCGCGGTGATATCGAGGCCTACGGGTGCCACACCGGAAGTCGTGATGTTGTGCACGGAGCCGCCAAGCGACACAAAACCCGTCAAAGGCGTTGCGGCGGCACCCGCCGCAGAACCAGACGAGATTGTGGGGATGAAGCTGAAGTTGTCGTTGGATGACGTGATGTTGTTACCCAAGTTAAGGACGCCAAAGCCGACCGCCACCGTAGGGGTTGCATTACCGCCGGGATTATTGAAGCTGAGAACACCGTTAAAGGTGTTGTTGCCCACCAGATTGAGCACGCCACCGCCGTTGATGGCGATGTTCGCGGAGCTGGCAATTTGCCCGGCCACTCCGTTCATGGTCACCGTCGCATTGTTGATGGTGAGATCGCCAGGGATGACCAGCGAGCCCGCCAAGCCCGTGAGGTTCAGCGTGCCTTGATTGACGATGGTAGGACCGGTATAGCTGTTCGACTGCGTGGTGGAATAGACGAGGTCATTGGTGCCTGCCGTCGCATTGTTGGACAGCGTGATGTTCAGGCCGTTGATTGCCGTCACCGTCGTGCCAGCAGGAATGCCCGTACCGGTCACCTTCTGGCCCACGACGATGTTAGCATTGCTACCAACGGTCACCGTGCCGGTGCCATTGGCTACCGAAGAGATCACCAGAGGGGCAAAGATCAATGGCATAGACCCAGTGGCCGTGGCGCTCTGGGAGATTGTCACATGAGTAGCATCGACAATGGAAGTAATCACCGCGCCCGTAGGCACGATGGTGTTGGCCGAATACGCCTGAGCAGTGGCAGTGGCCGTGGCGGGAACACTGAGTACAAACGTATTGGCGTTGGTAACGCTAGCGACCGTCGCACCCACAGGGATGCCCGGGCCCGTAACCGTCATGCCGACTCCCAGACCACCGGTGCTGGTGACAGTGACAGTGGTGCTGCCATTGGTGGTAGCGCCCGCAGCAAGCGGGACGACCGCTCCTGGACCACTGACGGCGGAGCCCACAGTCAAACCATTCGTGCTAGGGACAGTGATGGTGGATGAACCAAAAGTGGTCGTACCAGTGAGGGGCACAGGGCCGAAAACGGTGGCGAGGCTTGCTCCTGCAAGAACGTTAGTGCCAGCGGCTCCCGCGGAAAGCGTCAGCGTGGTGGCACCCGTGATAGCGGAAATCGTGGTATTCGAGGGAATGCTGCCATTGCCAAGCACAAGCTGCCCAGCAACCAATCCGGCTGTGTTCACCAGCCCAGTCACTGCCGAGGTGTTGGCGACCGAGAGCACGGGCTGCGCGAGAGCCGGGGTCAGCGTGAGGGTGTTCGTGCCTGACTTGATCAGTGTGAGAGCACCTGTGCCGTTGTTGACGATGTTGCTATTGATGGTGACCGTATTGTTGGCATACGCATAAAGGGTTGCCGCCGTGTTGGTTGTAGCACCCGCAGTCAGACTGCCGCCCCTGAGCACGCTGGCCGCACCATTGAACAGCAAGCCGCCACTTCCGATGGTGAGGGTATCAGTTGGCGAATTCAAAGTAATGGCCGACGCCGCGCTCAACCTCCAGGAATTGACGGTACGCGAGGTCACCCCCGAGACGCTGGCACCCACCGTGATGTTGTCGGTGGAGAGGCCCGAGTTTAGGGTAGCGGCGAAGTAGCCAGGATAGCCCACTGAACCGAGCGCGCCAACGCCGCCCTGGGCGGTATTAGGAGCTAGGTAACTGGCAAAATCGGTACCGTTCACCGTGGCCCACCCGCCGATGAGGTTGTTAACCAGAGTCGGCGCGCTGGTAATCACGATCTGGCTGTTGCCAACCGCTGTCTGACCAAGAGTGCCGCCCGCCGTGCTGTAGTTGACTGTGGCTGAGGGGTCAGTCTGGGTCACGCTGGCCAGGGTCAACACCGCATTGGAGCCCGTGTTAACGGTGCTGCGGGTGGAGGTGATGGTGGAAGTGCCAGCCAGCAGGCTGATAGCGCCGACGCTCTGGAGGGAGTTTCCGCCGTTAAAGCCCAGGAATGCCAGGGTGCCGCCCTGCAGCGTGATGGGAGCAAGGGCGTTGATACGGTTGATATCTACCGCCGGGGTATTGGTGCTGTCCAGGTTCAGTGTGCCGAAGTAGTTAAGCAGTCCAGAAGTGCGTGAAAGTTGGCCGTACTGGGCCACAGCCAACACGCCGCCGCGCAGGATGGTGGTGCCTGTGTAGGTGTTGTCGCTCAGCAGTGTGGTCGTTGTATTCCCAGAACGGATATAGTTCAAGTTGCCTTCGATCACTCCGGCAAACGTGGCGGCACCAGAATTTGACGTGAAATTCACGGCTGGGCCGGTGGCACTATTGCGCACCGTGCCGCCAGTGTAAGCCATGGCGGTGTTGGAACTGGCAAGGGTAGTGATGGTCTGGCTGTTGCCGTTAAGATCGAAGACACCGCTGCCATTGACATTGAGTGCGCTGCCCGTGCCCACACCGTTCACAAACAGCAGGTTTTCACCGCCGCCGGTGGCCAGCTTCAGGGTGCCGCCGTTGACATTGGTAGTGCCCGTATAGGCTTGGCGCACGCCAATGGTGGCCGTGCCTGCTCCGTCCTTGGTGATGCCGCCAGTGCCATTGATGGTGCTGTTGATGTCAAGATTAGTGGCCGCTCCGGGAGTCCAGACAAACAAGGAAGTGGTAGGTGCGGCGATCTGGCCACCAGTCAGCCCCGTATTGCCAGCAAAGGCAAGAATGCCGCCGGCCGTGGGCGTCAGGATTGTGTTGATGGGCAAAGAGCCGGTCGCGGTGAAACCACTGCCGGATCCAAGGGTAAGGCTGTTGATGGACTGCGAAGCAGCGATGGTGCCCCCCAGACTGAGCAGCGCCCCTAGCTTGAAGTTATTGGTCGTACCGACCGATGTGACGTTGTTCGCCAGGAAATTGGAATATTCGGTCGCATCGGCCAGCGGGCGGAAGCCGGGACCACCGGTGGTGTCGGGACCGTTGACGCCCACATAGGTGGCAAACGAAAGACCGCTTCCAGTCGCGGAGTTGTCGATCAAAATGTCGGGACGAATCTTCAGCACCGGCGTTGCCACCACCGCAGTGCCACCAATCGTTCCGGGAGCGGCGGTCAAGGCTAGGAACTGCGCTACACCATTGCCAGCGGCGGAACCGATATTAGTGCCACGCAACAGCAGGGAGGCACCGGCAGCGACACCAGACAGCGAACCGGTGTTGAACGTCAAAGACTGCGCTGCATTCGGTGACAAAGTGATGGTGCTGCCCCCGATGGCCAAGGTCGTGAGACCGGCAGAAGCGAAGGTGAGGCTCTGAGTGGTCGAGGTAGTGGCGGCCGCGCTCAAGGTAATACTGGTGTTAGCGCTGATGGCAGAAATCGTTGTCCCGGTGGGGATACCTGTGCCTGTCACCACCATGTTCACGAACAGTCCGCTCGTGTTGGCCATGTTCACCGTGGTGTTGGTATTGGTGGTACCAGAAAGGCCAGTGACAACGTTGCCCAGCGACTCGACCGTCGGAGCACCAGCGTTGCCATTGAGGTTGAACGAACCGCCGCTGAGAGTCAGCGTCGCACCTGTACCAGTCGCGGCAACAGATCCACCGCCGATGCGGCTGTTGACGTTGATACCGCTGTTGTCGAGGGTCAGCACTCCCGTCGCATTAACGGTGTTCTGCAGGAACTGGCTGGTGGCTGCACCGCTGTAAAGGACGGTGCCACTGTTGATGGTCATAGTGCCTGTGGAAGTGGACGCACCAGTAAGATTCAACGTGCCGGTGCCCATCTTGGCAAGGTTCACCATTCCTGGGAAATCAAGCCTGGGACGGCTGAAGCTGCCCGAGAACACTGTGTTCGCATTGTTATAACCGACAAATAGCGTCCCGGCCGTACCGGCCACGGCGCTGTTAGTGATGGTACCCGAGCCTGAGAGGCCGCCGACAATGCCGGTAAGGCCGTTGAGATCAATGGTCGTGCCACCATTAAGCGTCACGGTGGAGTTCAATACGCCGCCATTGGCGATACCGACAAACAGGCCTCCGTTGCTGACGGTAAGACCACCGCTGAAGGAGCTCAAGCTGCTGAGCTGGAGCAAGCCGTTGCCGGTTTTGTTAACCGAGGCGGTTCCGGTCATCACCGAGGCGATGGCAAAAGCAGGATTGATGGTGGTATAAACATTCCCGGCGGTGGTAGGTGCTCCGATATCAAAGGCCTTTGTACCAGATCCCAGATCCAAGGTGCCGCCCGCAATGGTAGGAAGAGTGAGGGCATTGCTCGACGTCACCGAGATCGGCGTGGCACCAGTGAGCGCCAATGTTCCAACGGAGTTCACAGTTGGATTTGAGGTACCGCCGTTGTTGTTGAATGTCAGGCTGAGCAGTGAATTGCTCCCGACCAAGTTCATGATGGAACTGCCGTTCAAGGTGACAGCATTGCCCGGATCAATCTGCCCGCCGTTGATCAGCATGTTGAGGGTAGCACCATTGAGCGTCAGTCCATTCACGCTTGAAGGTATGACCACAACACCCGCATCTCCATTGAGGGCCAGAGTACCCTGGTTCACCACGGTGCCGCCAGTATAGCCATTGGGTGCAGTCACAGTCAGCAGGCCAGCACCCGATTTTACAAAGGCGACATTCGACGAGCCGAGACCGGAATTGGCGATCACCGAATTGATTACCAAGTTAGACGTGCCGGTAAAGGTACCATCCGTATTGCTC
>JAQGPI010000209.1 GCA_028293175.1 Verrucomicrobiaceae bacterium
TAGGGTGTGTTGTCCCCTACTCTCATTCTTTCCGAGGCTCCCATCGTTCCCGATACGCCCGCGTTCCTTCCGGAGGAAGGGGCGGAAGTCCGGTTCCTTGGCACCGTGCGAGGGATTGAAGATGGCAAGCCCATCGCCGGTATCGACTACACGGTTTATCGACCGATGGCGGAGAAGATGCTCAACGAACTCGCGGAGCGCGGCCGAAGTCAGCACGGGCCGCATCGTCTCTTCATTCAGCACCGGCTTGGCTTCGTCGCGGCGGAGGATGTGTCCATCATTATTCGCGTCTGCACCAAGCACAGCGCTGAGGCCTTCGATCTCTGCCGCTGGTACTTGAAGGAAATCAAGACCAGCGTGCCTATCTGGAAGAAAGCCCTGTTTGAGGAATCTTGATGCCCTCTTCGTTCAGCACACGGGAAACCGTGACAACTGAAAGGCCCATGTCATCGAACCGGCTCAAGATCTCCGGCACGGCATCGGCCGTGGCCATGCTGTCCACATGCATAAGAACGATGGAGCCGCACAACTGTTCGCGAGACAGTTTGCGTGTCACACGATCAGCGATGAAGTCCGGGCTCTTCTTAGCGCCCACGGAATCAAGGCAGTCCAGAGTCCAGTAGATGGGGAGATAGCCAAGGGCCTCAGAGGCCAGTAGCACGCGGTCATTATAAGCACCGTAAGGGGGCCGGAAATACGGGCGGGTGCTGACCCCTGCGGTCTTCAGCACCAGCCGTTCCGTCTCTAGAATCTCGTGCTTGATGCGCATGTCATCCAAGTGGCGCATGTCTGGATGGGTGAGCGAATGATTGCCCAACTCATGGCCATCAGCGACGATTTGTTTCAGCAGGTCAGGGTTTTCGCGCACCCAGAAGCCTGTAACGAAGAAGGTCACCTTGAGTTGATGGTCGCGCAGAGTTTGCAGCAGCTTGGGCAGCGGCTCCGCAGTGGAGCCTGCGTCAAAAGTAAGCGCAACGAGCGGATGGCTCGTCTGGCCGCGCTCAACCAGCACAGGCCTGCTCGGCATTTCAGAGACGGCGGCAGCAGGCAGTGGCACAATGATCTGACGACCGACTTGCAAGGGACCCACCAACTTGTTGTAGCTGCCGAGCAACTGTGGAGTGCATCCAGCCTGAGCAGCGATAGATTCCAAGGTTTCGTTGCGGCGCAGGGTATGGCCGGCGTAGCTGCCCACTTTGCTGAGATCCATGGGCTCAGCCATGCTTGGAACGCGGATCACCGGAATCGCGGCACGAATTTCATAGACTGGCTCGGCAGGCTGAGCAGACGTTAATTCCTGCGCGGATGCCGGCATGGGAGATGCTGCGGAAACGATCGCCGTTGACGAAAGAGGTGGGGTCGGTGTGGCACCAAAACTCAGCCCAGAAAGCACACAATGGATCACCGCGATGCATGCCGCAGTAGCGGTGCCTAAAACGCGGGAGAAAAAGCCATGATGGGAGTTCATGTAGATGTTTCCCCATGAATGACAGAGGCCTCAATACTGCGCAAATCCTCATTGAATGGTTTACGAAGACATCACTCTAAATACACTGTCACTGTTTGTAATTATTATACGTCGCCGCTATTTCTGGCCTGATTATCAGGTTTGGTTTGCCTTTTTCGGATCGCCCAACACTCGGGACTTCGCTTTTGTCGATTAGGAGATCTCGTATGCCGTACCTCGTGAGTGTTCGACGCCAAAGCACTCGCCCAAACAGCTATGGTTTGAGACTCTTCGTCACCTCCCGCATGCCCAGGATAGACCACTACGGTGAGTAGTCCGCCGGGCCGAAGGGACTCAAGGGCCTGCACCAGAGCCGACATCGTCGTCTCGGTGTTCGTGATACACTTTTTGTCATGGCCGGGAAGCCATCCTAGGTTGAACATGACAGCAGTGAGTTGACCCCGGGAATCCTCTGGCAAACGCGTGGACATATGCTCGTGACCAGCATGAATCAATTCACATCGTTCTAATACTCCGGCCGCTTCAAGCCGCCTGCGGGTCGCAACGATCGCAGTCTCTTGCACATCAAATACAAACACCCTGCCCGCAGCACCGACCAGACCAGCGAGAAACAAGGAGTCGTGACCATTGCCCGCCGTGGCATCCACCACCCAGTCTCCCGGCTGCACCCGGCTTTGTAAAAGCCAGTGCGACCAATCTACGGCAGTGGGCAAAGCGAAGTGGTCGGAAGTCATCGGGTAGATGAAGTAGAGAGGAAGCGAAATATTTAAATGACGAATCCGCAAAACGCGGCCACCTCCCTCTCTATGGGCGATTGAGTCATTTGGCATTGGACATTCATTCCCTCCGGGACTTCGTAGCCTCATTCTGACCTTGTCACCTAATCCTCACCGCCATGTCAAAAACCACCCCCCACGCTCCTACCGTTGTCATTGATGACATCTATCCCAGCCTTGAGGGCGGTCGTTATCCCATCAAGCGGGTAGTGGATGAGCCGTTGACCGTTACGGCCGACATCTTCAAGGATGGGCACGATGTGATCACTGCCATGCTGAAATGGCGCAAAGCGGGCACCCGCCGTTGGTTCGAGAGCCCGATGAAGCTTTTGGAAAACGACCGCTGGCAGGGCGAGTGCAGCTTTCCCGCGACAGGACGTTGGGAGTTTCTAATCGAAGCCTGGCCTGATTCGTACCGCGCCTGGAAGAAGGCCTTCCTCGCCCGGTGGAAAGGGTCTGATCCCGAGATTGGCATTGAGGCCTTGGATGGCGCGCGAATGCTCCATGAAAGCGCCGAGCGCGCACGTTCAGCGGGTTCGGCGGAGGTGGCCACCCAGCTAGAGGACTGTGCGTCGATGCTCAGGACGGTCGCTCCTTCTGAAATCATGGACCTGCTGCAGTCGGAAGAATTGCAGGCCCTGCTCGATCAGCAGCATGATCGTGATCTGGGCACATTTTCACGCCCGCAGCCAGTCATCGTGGAACGCGAGCGCGCTCGGTTCTCTGCGTGGTACGAATTCTTTCCTCGCAACGCCCTGGGCCGTGCGGACAAGCACAGCACCTTCCGGGACGGCTTGGCGCGCCTGGATGACGCGAAGGAAATGGGCTTCGATGTGATTTACTTCCCGCCTATTCATCCGATTGGCGAGACGAATCGGAAGGGCAAGAACAACACCCTCGTAGCTTATGCGGATGATGTCGGCTCTCCTTGGGCTATTGGCTCCAAGGCAGGCGGCCACAAGTCAATCGAGCCCGCGCTAGGCACCATGGAAGACTTCGTATGGCTTGTCGGGGAAGCCAAGGAACGCGGGATGGAAATCGCACTCGATTTCGCCATCAACTGCGCCCCCGATCATCCCTACGTGAAGGATCATCCAGACTGGTTTTATGTGCGGCCCGACGGCTCAATCCGCTATGCGGAAAACCCGCCCAAAAAGTACCAGGACATCTACCCCATCAACTTCCATTGCGATGACTGGAAGAACCTATGGCGCGAACTCATCAGCATCGTGCTCTTCTGGGTTGAAAAAGGTGTCAAAATATTCCGCGTGGACAATCCGCACACCAAGCCTGTGTCCTTCTGGGAGGAACTCATCGCCACAGTGCATCGCGTAGACCCGGAGATCATCTTCCTGGCCGAAGCCTTCACTGCTCCCAAGATGATGCAGGTACTGGGTAAAGTGGGCTTCACCCAAAGCTACACTTACTTTACCTGGCGCACGCACAAGCACGAATTGCAGGCCTACGCTATGGAGCTGAGCGCTTCAGAGATGCGCTGGTATTATCGAGGCAACTTCTGGCCTAATACACCGGACATTCTGCCACATGAGCTGCAAAACGCCCCAGCCTCAAAATTTCGCATCCGAGCTGCCCTTGCTGCCACCCTTTCCTCTAGCTGGGGCATATACAGCGGCTACGAACTTTGCGAAGGCAAGCCACTGCCAGGCCGCGAAGAGTACAGCGACAGCGAAAAATTCCAGCTCTACAGCCGAGATTGGGATGCTCCCGGCAACATTAAAGCCTTCATCCGCGAGCTAAACCGCATCCGCCAAAATCATCCGGCGATGCATTTGTACGACAATCTGCGCTTCCATCACGCGGACCACGATCAGATTCTCTGCTACAGCAAGTGCACGCCCGATTTCAAGGACCGGATCCTGTGTGTGATGAGCCTGGATGCCCACAATGAGGCCTCCTCCATGGTGCACCTCGATTTGGGCGCGCTCGGCCTGGACGGCAGCCGCCCCTATCAGGTCACCGACCTCCTGCACGGCCACACCTATGAATGGCATGGCGGCAGCAACTATGTCTCCCTCAACCCACACCGCGTGTCCATGCACGTGTTCGAAGTGAAGCAGTAATTCCTCCCTATTTTAATTTCATGACGGACTCCTCAGGCTTCCTCGAACCTCTCATTGGCAAAACTCTTCCCTGGCTCTACCAGGAATCCATTTGGTGGACCGGCTTTGGCTTGCTGGGCAACCTCATGTTTAGCTCGCGGTTCGTGCTCCAATGGCTGTATTCCGAGAAGCTAAAGCGCGTCGTAGTGCCTCCCATTTTCTGGCATCAGAGCTTCTGGGGCAGCCTCATCACCGCCCTCTATGCGCTGCATCTCGACAAATTGCCTGTGATCGTGGGAAGCTTCTTCCTGCCTTTCATCTACGCCCGCAACCTTTGGCTGCTAAAGAACGGGGTGACGCCCAAGAAGTAAGTTTCCCTTCAGTCCGCCGGCTTGCCCCTAAACGGCCGCATCACCAGATCGCCGATCCCTTCCGTCACATAGACAATGCCCTTCATCGGTTTGCATAGCAGCCGAAGGAGGGGTTTGAGCAAGTCATGGAAGGCCGGCTTGGTGACGTAGAGAAGGCTCAGGCCGATAATGGTCACAATGCCGGCAAACTTGACCAGCCGGTGCACATGGATGGCGAAGACGAGTTCGTTCAAGAGCAGAAGCCCTACATAGCCGACCAGCACAAAGGCGGTATGCTCTAGTACTGGGAAACGCTCGATCATCTTCACAGCCAAACCGGCGATGAGGCGCAGGCAGATGATGCCAATGGTCACACCCAGGTACACCGGCCATAGGTTGTTAGGGCTCAGGGCAATGGCTGCCACTACGTTGTCCACGCTCAGGCTCAAATCCATCAGCGAGATCATCATGATGGTGCTGCCAAAAGTGCGGTGGTGCATGTCGATCTTGCTTGCCTGCGATTCCTCAGCCCGATTGCTGGAATCACTGAAATGGCTGCACATCAGCCAGATGAGATAGAGCGCACCTGCTAGCTTCACCCAGTGGTTCTCTATAATATGAGAGGCAAAGACCAGGGCCACTACACGGAAGCCGTAGGCCCCAAGGTAGCCGATGTTCATCGCCTTCGCCCGCTTCTCCGGATCAAGGTGAGCCGCCATGGCGGCAATCGCCAGCGCGTTGTCCACCGAGAGCAGCCCCTCGATGATGATCAAACCGAGAATAATGGGCAGTGCTTCACTCAGCGACAAATGCCCCTCGATAGCGGCCAGGAAATCCATCAGCATGCACGATCATCGTGGCCCGGGACGGCCCATTGTCCAGCAGGGATGGCAGCAGTTCCGCAAAAAGGTCTTATCGTCCCTGGCCAAGTCCCTGGGTGCCCGAACTGGCCCACGAGGGACCGCCCGCAGTCATTGGCGAAGGGCCTCCCGTACGGCCACTGGATACATGACTGAAAGCGTAAGCCAGGGCGGCATTGAGCTCTTCAAGAGTTGCTTTTTCCAAATCGGGGTCCATGGCCAGATCTTTAGAGCAACTGCTTTGGAGCGATGAGTAGGCTACAAGAGGCGAGGAAACCGGCGCTGGGCTCGTCGCTACAGGAGCTGAAACGCCTACCGGCATTGGGACCGGTAGAGGTGCATCATGCTTGGTGGGCCATAGCACCTGCGTAAGCAGCGGCAGCGAGCTGTCCAAGGCCTGGGGGGGGCGTTCAAAATACTGCGGAACGGGGGCTGGTTCGGTGCTCAGGGCGGGCATCATGGGAAGCAACGTTTTTTCGTTGGTCCCCAGAGCACTGCGAAGCATATCGAGTTCATGAAGGTGATGATCCAGGGCTTCAATGACTTGATCGCGCGTTTTCAACAACGCCTCGGTGGCGGCGGAGAGCCGCGCATGCAAATTGGCGGGGGCTGCGACGGGCGAAGGCGAGGGCTTGAAAGCAATCATAATGGAGTGTGAAAGGGTTCTACACCACTACGAAACCATAATTATCATAATTACTCAATAGTTTTCGGCTGAAGATTGGCTTATTTGGCCATCCGAAAGTCGCCGCATCCCTTCCTCCCCTCCATTAACCGCTACTCGGGTCTGACTCGGCCTCGCTGCTTTTTCACATCAGACCGTTGATGTTTGTGGCGAAGGATTTTCTCCTTGAGGCCGCGTGGACGTTTGCGGGACTGACGCCGCTTTTTTTCCCGTTCGTTCTGCTCTTCTAGTTTGGCGGCGTTGCGCTTTTCCTCAATTTGCTCGCATAGCTCCCAGCGCGCCCAGTAGCGATTGGCGGACTGCTGGCGTTCACGCTGGCATCGAATCTCAATGCCTGTGGGCGCATGGCGCAGCTGGACGGTGGATGAAGTCTTGTTAATTTTCTGGCCGCCAGCTCCCGTGCCACGTACAAAGTTTTCCTCCAGATCATCTTCATGGATGCCCAACCGCTCCATTTTTGAAGCGAGTTCAGGATCTACGTCCAGCGATGCCATAAAAACAATCTACAGGGTTCGAGCGTCGCCGCCACCCCGTTGTCTAATCTATCAAAGGACAGGACCAAGAATGTCGAACACAATAAAATTAACAAAATCAAAATATCAGGATATATTTGATCAGAAATTGTGGTATTATTCAGCGGCTTTGGTTATGAACCAGTTCCTCCCTGCCCTGTTAGTAATTGTCACTGCGGCTAATGCAGCCGCAGAGGAGGGTGCACGTCGTCTGTGGCAGCCAGTGCTCGACTATACAGTGCGGGAACCAGCAACCGGCCCCGGCACCCCGGCCAATGGACGCCACCGGATCAATCCCTTCGTCACTTACACCCATCTTGGCACTGATTTCGGATTTCACGGCCCGGCCGAACCCTCTATCACATGGCGTGACGGACATGTGTGCATGGATCTACAAGGCGTCAGCAACTGGGGTGGCATGTGGCATTCCCTGGCGGGCCGGGCAGTAGACGGCAGCGCCATTTTCGACTTTGACCGCTGCTATCCCTCGCTAGTCGCAGGCAGCGTGCAGCCCGCCGTCACCGAATTGATGATCATGGCCAGTGGCAAGGGCAGGCTGAAAATCGAAATCAAATCCGCCACGCAGGGAACTCTCTGGACGCAGGAAGTCGAGGTCAATGCCAAGGAAGACACGCCTTTCAACATGCTGGTGCCTCCCCGTCAGCTTCATTCGGCCAAGTTTGTCAACTGGACGGCCGAGCCGGGCTCGAATGTCTGCCTGACCAAGCTCGACCTGGGAGTTCAGATGCCAGCGCTCGCCTTTGACAAGTATGTGCTGCTTGCCTCCTATGCCAAGATGGCTCGCTGCTACTCGCCGGAGCTGGGATTTCTCAAGGACCGCGCCCACATCCGCGACGGTGATTTCAACAGCATTCCCGCTACCGGACTGTTCGCCCTGGCGACGGCTACGATGTGCCAGCCTGATGTGGCCATGGTGTCGACGGAAACTGCTCGGGTGGTGATAAAGAAGATCTGGCAAAGTGTGGCCGCCATCCCCACAGCGAAAGGTTTGTTACCTCATTTCACGAAGTTTATCAACGGGCGGCCAGTGATTCATCCGGGGACGGAGTTCAGTTCGGTGGACACTGCGATTTACTACCAGTCGATGTTTTTGGCAGCGCAAATGCTGGACGATCATGACACCTCCAAGGCGGTCATGGAGCGCATCAGGCAGGTGGATTTTGCCGCCCTGGTGCTGCCGGATGGAGCGATCAGCCACGGCCTCCGTGACGATGGCACCACCCTATTGAAGTTCGGCTGGCGCGATTGGGGTGGTGAAACGGCGATGGTCATGCTGCT
>JAQGPI010000223.1 GCA_028293175.1 Verrucomicrobiaceae bacterium
GGGCAGAAGGTATCGAAGGTCTTGCCTCGGCACCACTGGCTGCCGCCAAAGGTGCGCTGCCAGTCGCGCGCGCTCACATCATTGGCGCAGGTGTAGCCAAGCACATAATCCAGCGCCCTTTCCTTGCTGACGTTCTTGGCCGCCTTGCCAATCACGACGGCGAGTTCACACTCGTAGTCCACCTCGTTGCTCTTCAGATGCGTGGGTAATTCGATGGGGTCACCGGGGTTCTGCACCGCGCCCAGCGTCTTCATGAACAGGACGGGAAACTCGGGGATCTTCGCGCCGCTCTCGGCTGCATGAAGGCGATAGTTCAAGCCGATGCACATGATTGCCGTTGGCATGATGGGAGCCAGGAGCTTCGCAACGTCGGCCTTCGTGGTGGTGACGGCATAGGTGCCGTAGATGTCGCCATCAATCAGCAGCGCGGAACCGTCAGGTTGCTGCGAGCCGTAGTAGATGGTGCCGGCGGAGTCTTGGAAACGGATGATTTTCATGGGGGGCTTTAATATGTGGCGCGTCCGCCGGACAAATCAAATACAGCGCCCGTGGTGAACGAGCAGTCATCGGAGCACAGCCAGGCGGCCATGGCGGCGGCCTCCTCCTTCTGGCCGAAGCGATTCATCGGAATCTTGGAAAGCATGTAGTCGATGTGCGTCTGGGCCATCTGCTTGAAGATGTCGGTCTCGATCACCGCAGGCGTGATGCAATTGACGATGATATTCGATTGCGCCAGCTCCTTGCCTAACGACTTGGTGAGCGCAATCACGCCCGCCTTGGCTGCGCTGTAATGCGAGGCGTTGGGATTGCCTTCCTTGCCCGCGATGCTGGCGATATTCACGATGCGTCCCCAACCGCTTTTCAGCATGAGGGGAACAACCGCGCGGCAGCAGAGGTAGGGGCCCACAAGGTCAATATCCACCACCTTGCGCCACTCGGCCACGGGCAGTTCCCAAAGCTTGGCGTTGTTACCCGCGATCCCTGCATTGTTCACGAGGATGTCGATTTGACCAAAGGCATCCAGGGTCTTGGCTGCTGCTTTCTCGGTCGATTCTTCGCTGGTCACATCAACTTGTGATACATGCACTGGCCCGATCTTGGAAAGCTCCAGAGCCGCTTCCGCCATGGCATCCACGTCCACATCCCAGATGCTGACGGACGCACCTGAGCGGAGCAGACGTTCAGCGATGGCGTAGCCGATGCCGCGGGCGGCCCCAGTGACAATGGCTTTTTTTCCTTTGAGATCGATTTGGTTCATGGGAGAGGAGTAAGGAGGAAGAAAGATGAGGGCGGACTATACGGAACCAGGTGCAGGTCTTCTGTCTTCTTCTAAACAAGACAGCAGACCTGAATGCCTGGGCCGTGCACGCCTTGGATGAGGATGCCTTCCACATCGGCAGTCTTGGAGGGGCCGGTTACAAACAGGGTGGAGCGCTCGCTGCCAAAGGCGGCGATGGCGCTGGGCATGTCGGGCAGGATGCTGCTTTTCTCCAGCACCGCCACGTGCAGCCAGGGAGAGAGCGCGCCCAGCCTTGAAGAGGAATCTGTCTCCGTGAGCAGCATGGAGCCAGTTTCAGCAATAGCGGCAGTCGCCTTGGTGATGCCAAACTGATACTCATCAACACGCGCGCGGTCGAACTCGTGTTCGATGGCGAAAGGAAAGCCTTTCACAGCCTCAGCAAAGGCTGGGTCCACATAGCCACGTTGAACTTCTTTGGTCTGAAGAAAGGCGCTCAAGGCCTCCCAGCCATCGACCACAATGCCAGAGGTGGCTTCGAACCGGAAGCGAAAGTAGTCCGTTGGACTGGCGAATTCGCGCGGTGGCCGGCATACGACAACCGAGGATTCCCACTCCGGCAGTGCTGTCTTGGGCTTGCCTTCGTGCTTGGCCAAACCTTGGCGGATGTTGGAAAAGACCGCAGCGCGGTCGTCAGTGGGGGAGGACATGAGGAGGAAAGATGGAATCAGGCTACCAGCCCCTTCACCACATTGCCAGCAACACCTGTCAGGCGCATGTCCAGGCCCTGGTATTTGACGGTCATGCGGGTGTGTTCGATGCCCATGAGGTGCAACATGGTGGCGTGCAGATCGTGAACGCTGACGACGTCTTCCACGGCCTTGTAGCCAAGCTCATCGGTGCTGCCGTAAGCGATGCCGGGCTTCACACCGCCGCCGGCCATGAAGACCGAGAAGGCCAGGATGTGGTGGTCGCGGCCTGTGCCCTGGCCCATCGGAGTGCGGCCAAATTCGCCGCCCCAGAGGATGAGCGTGTCTTCCAGCAAGCCGCGCTGCTTCAGGTCCTTGATGAGCGCGGCAGTGGCCTTGTCCACGTCTTCCGCACCTTGCTTCATACCTTCCACGATGTTGCCATGGTGATCCCAGGCGCGGTGGTAGAGCTGAATCATGCGCACGCCTTTTTCCGCGAGCCGACGGGCTAACAAGCAGTTGGAGGCAAAGCTGCCGTCACCGGGCCGCTTCACACCGTACATGTCCAGCGTCTCTTGCGGTTCCTTGCTCATGTCCGTAAGGTCGGGCACGGAGGACTGCATACGGAAGGCTAGTTCGTACTGGGCGATTCGAGTTTGAATCTCGGGGTCCAGGCGGTCCTCGCTGAGCATGCCGTTGAGGCGGTTCACCTCCTCAATCACCTGCCGCTGCGTGCTTTGGCAGACCCCATCGGGGCTGCCGAGATAATGCACCGCGTTGCCTTTGGATTGAAACTGAATGCCCTGGAATTTGCTGGGCAGGAAGCCGCTGGACCACTGCCGCGCGGACACCGGCTGCTGCCCAGTGCGACCGGCGGAAGTGAGCACCACAAAGCCCGGCAGTTCCTCCGTCTCGCTGCCGAGACCGTACAGC
>JAQGPI010000244.1 GCA_028293175.1 Verrucomicrobiaceae bacterium
TCCACCATGTGAAGCAGAACGGCCCTAATGCCACCTTCACCGCCGACAGCCATCTCGGCGTTTATGGGAAATTCCACGCTGAGGGTACGATCAAGAACGGCCACTTCCAGGCCACCTACAAGGCAGCAGGTGATCATGGAGTGTTTGAGATGAAGCGTCCGGGGAAATGATTGGCGGCGTCCTTGCTAGCTGTCGTTCATTGCCTCCTAGCCGGATGGCTTTGTTGTAGCCTTGTCACGTTTACTTAATTCTTTTATCATATGAAGCGATCTCCCATAGTTCGACAATTCGACTCTGGTCCGGGATGCTTGCCAATGGGTTAAAGGAACCTCTGTGCCCACCTTTTCCAACAAATGTTTGTGGGTATCTGCGAATGGAGTTCTCAAGGTCCCATCCACATTCAGGGCAATGAAACCCCCTGGCTAAATCCTCAAGGCCCCGACCTTCGAAATTAGGGTTCTCCTTATCCACGACGAAAATCGCACCGCAGTTTATACACGTCCCTAATTCAAGGCTATAGCCATCACTTGCAGGGTAAAGAACTTCGTTGTTGAAGATTCCTCCTGCATCGCAGTAAGCAATATAACAACGTGTTTTGCGCTTGTTCATCTCAATCGCCTTACCGGACTCTCCTCTCGGATGAACAGGTTTGTGGTTCCCGGCGCTCGTTCCCATTGCTCCTGGCTAGTATCACTCGAGTCTGACGCTGGAGAGTAATAGACATGGCCGCCCAAATAATTACAGTGGCTCCCAAGAGCTCAGACTCTCATGCAAATGCAGCGAAGCATTGGAGCGCTCCTCGGCATCCTCTAGCGGCGGCGCGCCAAAGGGCACAATTTCGATGCGGCCGCGACGCAGGGCTGTGATACCGTTACCGCCGTCAGGGCGCATGATTTCCTTCAAGGCGGCTTCCGCGAAACGGGCCGCGAGGATGCAGTCCTGCGGCGAGGTGTGCCCGCCCCGTTGCAAGTGTCCCAACACCGAAGGACGGATCTCCAGGTCGTGGAAGGGACCACCTGGACGCTCGAAGAATTCCTTGAACGCATCCGCTAGCACGTATGCTCGGTTGCGCTTGATTTCAGGCTCCATGCGCACGCCTTCAGCAATGAGCACAATGGCATGAGAACGCCCCGCCTTCATCCCCGCTTCGATGGAAAGCGCCAAGGCCTCCATATCCGCATGAGTCATCGGCTTCTTTGGATCTGGCGTCACTACCATTTCAGCGCCAGAAGCGATGGCGGCCAGACGTGCCAGCTCGCCGCTCCCACGGCCCATGGTTTCCAAAATCATCACGCGGCGATGCGCGCGCGCCGTGTCCTTAAAGCAGTCCACCGCCCATACCAGCGTGTTCACCGCTGAGTCCACGCCCAGTGCCATCTCGGTGAATTCGAGGTCATTGTCGATAGTGGCAGGCACGCCGATGATGCGCAGATTGCTTTCCTTGGTGAGCAACTCCGCACCGGTGAGGGAGCCATCGCCGCCGCACACAATGAGCGCACGCACACCCAGCTCTTCCAGCATCGCCACCACCCGCGCGCGCACTTCGGGCTTGTGAAACTCCAGGCAGCGTGCGGTCCCCAGAATAGTGCCGCCCTTGCCTACAATGCCGCTCACCGACGGCTGGTCCATGAGCACCAGGGGCTGTCCGTCGGAGATCATGCCCCAGCGGCCCACGCGCTCCTCCACCAGCTTCTGCAAATCGTAAGTATCCAGTTTTGACGCCTCCACGAGGCCGCCGTAGCCGTTGCGCACGCCCAATATCGGCGTGTGATGCCGTGAGAGGCTGATGCGGGTGACGGCACGCAGGAACGCATTCATTCCAGGCGCGTCGCCGCCACTAAAGATTACAGCAATGGGCCGGTCGGCAAAGGTGGGGGACTGAATCATTGAAAATATCGCAAGGGTGGGAGGATGATGAGGGCTAAAGACATAGCGAGCAAGCTCCATCCGGCAAGACACGGAACTTCCCTATGTCATCGCTTGACGTGAGTAGCGCCAAACGCTATCCGCAAGCTATGATCCGACTAGTGACTATGCTCCTGGTCTCTTCTTCCCTTGCCTTGCAGGCCCGAATCGATGAGACTGTCAAAGAATGTGAAGCCCGCTACGGCCCCGTAGTCGAGCATATCAAGCCGACCCAGAAGGAAAGCGACAAGGAGGCCTGCACATTTTCCAAAAACAGTGTGACGGTCATTGCCGAATACCGTGAGGGCAAGGCCTGGAGGATCACCTATAACAAGATAGGCATGGAGCCCAGCGAGGTGGACACTATTCTCGCCGCCAATTCCAGCGGAGGTAGCTGGAGCCCGCCGCTAAAAATTTCCGGTCAGGAGATTCGCACTACGGCCGACCACAAACGCATGGCCATCTTCACTCCCGGCAAGCATCCCGAAGCCACCTTCACTCTCGTCATCGCGACCACGACCTACGCGACCGCCCACCGCGCTGATTACGAGTCAAGACTCGCCACCATTCCTGACCTCCTCAAGCGGCGCAATACGGACAAGCTGAAGGGCTTTTAGACGGGTTGATCGGGGAACAGCTTTAGCGGCTGTATCTTTCAGAGCCGGAAGCTCCTTACACTGCGGCTCTTCTATCCATCGACCCACAAAACCCCTACGTTGGCAACTACGCCACCGAGCCACTCGTCGTCGAAGCATCCGAACCGTTCTTGGCGGCTTCGGCAGGCAGGGCCACCATTGATCCCTGACCGCCCGTGCCCATGAGCTTGCGAAAGATCTTCTGCGGGAAGGACGAGCCGGTTTCCTCAGCCTGAATCTGGTTGAGGGAATTGGACTTCGCCATCTCCCAGGCAGGGGCGAAGCCCGGGGCGTTGATCAGCATGTGCTTCTCGGCTCGGGCCAGGATTTCCAGTTCGCGCTGCATTTTATTGTCGCTGCGTTCATTGAGGCGAGCCACTTGCAGGCGCAAATGCTCGTTTTCCTGAGCGAGGCGGGTGCGTTCCTTGTTGGTGTCCTGGAGCTGCTTGGCATCCAGCTCGAGCTTGTCGCTGAGATGAGTCTTGTAGCGCTTGAATTCGCCCTTCGTTTTCCAGTGCTGGAAGTGCGACATCACGAGGAAGATGCAGCCGAGAACGAAGCCGTAAACAAAGGTATAGAGGGGGGTGAAATAATGGTCCATGACGAGAGAGGGTGCCAAACAATACGCCACTCACCGCCTCTGTCACCGGGCAATTCACCCCCTTGCGCTCCGCTTAAGCCTCTCTAAGGAGCGTCGCATCCACGTTGGTCTCATGGTACAAGGCATCGCTGAGGATCACCAGCGGGTCGCCCTTCTTGATCAGGCCTTTTTCCCGCAGCATAGCCAGGGCATTTTCAATGGTTGTCTCTGGCTTGCCGACGGGAAACTCCATAACGAACGGATGCACGCCACGCGCGGTGGTGAGCGCGCGACTCACGTTCAGGTTGGGAGTGAAGGCAAAAATGGGCGCATGCTCGGGCCGTTGATGCGCCAGCAGATGGGCCATCACGCCGCGCAGGGTGAAGACGATCAGCTTGCTGCCCTCGATGCTGTTGGCTAGCACGATGGCGGACTTTACCATCTTGTGCTTGTTGGTCTTCAAAGGGGCATCGCTGGCGAAGCGGCCCGAGGGATAACGCTGCTCGATGCGCGTAATCACGCGGTCCAGCACTTCCACGCACTTGTCCGGGTAGCGGCCCACGCTGGTCTCGCCGCTCAGCATCACGCAGTCCACCTGCTCGATCACGGCATTGAAAATGTCCGTCACTTCAGCACGCGTCGGCACCGGATTTTCGATCATGCTTTCCAACATCTGCGTGGCCACAATCACCTTGCGACCATGATAGGAACAGCGTTCCACGATCATGCGCTGAATCAGTGGCAGGTCTTCGATGGGACACTCGCTGCCCAGGTCGCCACGCGCCACCATGATGCCGCCGCTGGCTTCCACCAGCGCATCCAGGTTGTCGAGTGCCTGCTGGTTTTCCACCTTGGCAATCACCCGCGCCTTGCTGCCTTTTTGATCCAGCAGGAGCTGCAAGTGCTGCAAGTGCGCCGGCTCGCGGGCAAAGCTCAAAGCAAAGAAATCCACACCCAGTTCCACGCCCAGATCGAGATCCGCGTAGTCCTTGGAGGTCAATGGTGGCAGGCGCACAGGCACGCCCGGAAGATTAATGTGCCGGCGGCTCTTCATCTCGCCCTTGGTCGTCACCTGACCTACCACACGGCGCGGCCCCACATCTGTGACCTTGAGTTGAATCATGCCGCCATCCACCATGATGATGTCGCCCGGTTTCAAATCGCGGGAGAGGTCCGGATAATTGACCGTCACCGAGTAGCCAAGGGTAGCAGGCGTATCGTTGGCGGTGCGAAACTCCACCATGTCGCCCGGCACCAGCTGCCAGGGCGATTCCAGGTCGCCAGTGCGGATGGAGGGGCCGGTCAAATCCATCAGCACCGATACTTCACGATCCGCATGCACCGCCGCGTCGCGGACACGTTGATACACCGTCCG
>JAQGPI010000335.1 GCA_028293175.1 Verrucomicrobiaceae bacterium
CACCGAAGGTGCACCCGTCAGAGTGCCGATGGTGCGCAGTTCCACGCCAGATGGCAAGCCCCCGGCTGTAACACCCCAGGTGTAAGGGCCGGTGCCACCGCTGGCGCTGAAGGTGACGTTGTAGGGAGCACCCAGGGCTCCGTCCGGCAAGGTGGGGGGAGTGATCACAAATACGGGGCAGGCAAGACCAAAACCGAAATCCTTGGTCAGGTCAAAGTTAGCGTCGTAGGCATTATCAGAGTCGGCATTGTAACCGGCCTCGCCCGTGGCTTCAGTAGGCTCGGTGCCCATTTGCAGATGGAATGCCACGGTGCGAATGCCCGTTACGGCAGGCTCCGCGCTGTCCAAGCCGTTATCATCAATGTTGTCATCCACACCATTGTCCGGGCCGTTGCCAGTAAGAGAGGTGTAATTGTACAGCGGCATGCCGTTGCCGAACTGCGAGGGCAGAATGAACACAAAGTAATCCCCTGCGACATTCGTCGTCAGGAGGTAAGTGCCATTGGCGTCCGTCCTCGTCACGTCTACCGGCGTAGCCGTGAACGGGTCACTGCCGTCAGCGAACAGTTGCAAGGTCACGCCCGCGGCGCCTTCGCCGGAATCAAACTGGCCGTTTTCATCCGCATCAATGTAGACAAGGTTGCCTACGCCGATGATAGGCTGTGCTGGGTTGTAGAAACCCAGGTCAATCGTTGCATCGAAATTGGAGTCCACGGCATTGTCATCCGCCGCGCCCACTCCATGCTCAATACCCGCATCCATAGGCGCGGAGCCAACGGCAAGCTCGAAGACACGACTGGAAATGCCGGTTTCTGGTGGAGCTGGGCTATCGATGCCATCTTCATCCAGGTTGTCATCACCCGTGCCTGAACCAGGAACCGAAAGCAGTCCGGCAAGTGGCCCGCCGGAGGTGAAGGCCGCTCCGGGCACATAAATATAATAGCTGCCTGCTTCAAGGCCATTGAAACTATAGCGTCCACCATTGGCTGTTTCCGTCGCGGCCTGGGCGGCATCCGTATTTCCAAGCTTGAACAATTGCACCGGCACGCCGTCCACACCTTCGCCGTTGTCATAGTGACCGTTGCCGTTCAAATCCTTGAACACCACATTGCCTACGCCCATCGCCACCTGTGGCGAGAGGACAAAGGCCAAGTCGATAGTCAGGTCAACATTGGAATCCCCTGCATCATCTTCATCAGCTCCAACGCCGGTTTCCGAGCCGCCGAAGCTGTTCACGGGCTCCGTGCCTGCGGCCAGTTCGAATACCACGCTGCTCACGCCCGTATCGGCAGGCACAGGCGCATCAATGCCGTTATCATTTCCTGGCACATTGTCATCCACTCCATCATCCTGGCTCACACCCGCAGCGGAGATGCGGTCCTTGAGCGGCTTGCCTGGGGCAAACTCAGAGGCCGGGACATGGATAAAATAACGGGCCGGCGCGAGTCCATCGAAGTGGTAGCCACCCCCGGCCGAAGTGTTCATGAACGCCACGGGTGAATCCGTCTGCGCATCATCGCCTTCCTGGAATAACTGCACCGCTACTCCAGCCACTCCTTCGCCACCATCCATCACACCGTTGTTGTTGACATCAAAGTAGATGGCATTGCCCACCCCCACGCCGCCGGAGGCCGGAGCCACCGCCACGGAGAAGACCTGTGAGGCCTCGCAGCCATCGCCGGTAGCCGCGCGAATGGTGAAGGTGGAATTACCCGCATGAGTAGGCGTTCCGCTCAGCACTCCTGCCGGGCTGATTGTGACCCCCGTGGGCAGCGTGCCGCCCGAGACGTTCCATGCAACGGTGCTGCTTGTGCCAGTGACAGAAAAAGAGATCGGGCCATAACCCGTGCCGACAGTGCCGTCCGCTAGAGTACCGGGGACAACGGTCAGGGTTGGGCAGGCACCCCTGAAACCAAAATCAATCGTCAGATCGCCATTGGCATCCAAGGCATCGTCTTCATCCGCGCGGAAGCCAGCTTCCACCGGCTCCGCTCCTTCCGCGAGCGCGAACACACCGCTGCTGATGCCGGTATCCGAAGGGGTGGATGCATCAACGCCATTTTCGTCCACACTGTCATCCGCCTGATTGTCGGTGCCACTGCCGGTCATTGAAAGAAGGCCTTCCAAAGGCTGGCCGCCACCGAACGACGAGGCGGCGATATGCACGAAATAGTTCCCGGGAACGAGGCCGGTAAAATGGTAGTTGCCGTCGATTTCCGTCACTTGGGAAGCCACCGGCGCGGTCGTTCCGACCACATCGCCTTCGCGGAAAAGCTGCACCAGCACGCCGCCTGCGCCTTCACCTGCATCAAAGGTGCCGCTGTGGTTGGTATCAATGAACACCAGATTGCCCCCGCTCATGGGGTTCACGGAACGGATGACGAATCCAAAGTCATGCGTCAGGTCCACATCCGCATCATGGAAGTTGTCGCTGCCAGCGGAATAGCCAAGTTCCGTGGTGCCGTCCGTGGGCGCGGTTCCCAGCGCAAGGTTGAATTCAGCGGTGGTAACGCCTGAAATTTCCGGTGTAGGCACATCAATGCCATCCTCGCCTGATTCATCATCACCTGACTGCGTGCCGATGACGGAGAGGGCGGAAAACAATGGCTTGCCCAAAGCAAACTCTGATGGCGGCACAAACAGGAAGTAGCTCCCTGGATCAATATTGCTAAACAGGTAGCTGCCATCTGAGGCCGTCTGAATTAGAGCCACTGGCGTGTCGGCCAGCGGGTTGGCACCAGCCACAAAGAGCTTCACTGTTACACCGGCCACGCCCTCGCCGTCATCGTACTTGCCGTCGTGGTCGTTATCGATGAACACCAGATTGCCCAGGCCAACTTTGCCAAATGGCAGGGTAAAACCAAAATCCACCGTCAGGTCCACATCTGCATCTGCTGCATCGTCGTCAGCGGCATTGGAACCTGTTTCGCCCGTGCCTTCGGTAGGTGCCCCGCCTGCCGCTAACCGAATGGCCTGACTGAGAATGCCGTTGGTCTGAGGTTCTGAATCATCAATACCGTCCTCGCTGTCGTCATCATCGTGAGCCGCAGGGCCAACACCCGTGAGGGACAGTGCGCCTTCCAGCGGACCACCCTGCTGAAACTGCGAGGGTGGAATGTAAAGTTTGTAGTCACCAGCGGCCAGACCACCGAAAAGGAAGTGCCCAGAGTCATCGGTCACCAGATCTAGTAGCGCAAAGTCCTGCCCGGGCGTATCGCTGGCACGATAGAGCTGCACGTCCACTCCAGCAATGCCTTCACCCGGATCAGCCCTGTCATTGTGGTTGGTGTCCACGAACACCAGATTGCCAATGCCAAGCGGACGATAGAACCCGAGGTCCACGGTCATGTCGCCATTCGTGTCATCGGCATCGTCAAAATCGCCCTGCAAGCCGGATTCCTCGGTGCCCACTGGTCCAAAGCCTGGCACTAGAACTCCATTCACCTCCGTGCTGGGGACGGCAATGAAATCAAGAGTGCTGATCCCATTCAGCGCCGGAGAAAAGTCATACTGGCCTTTAGCACTCGTGTCGTCGTCACCTACCAATTGGGCACTGGGCAGGCAGAACATTCCCTCCAGCGGCTTGCCCGATCCAAACTCACTCGCCGGAACGGTCACGCGGTAGGTACCGGACGTCAGATCCTGGAAAACATAAAAGCCGTTCACGTCGGAGATCGTCGAGTCCTGCATCTCGTACGCATTGTCCGGATCGCCGCTTGCCTTCCAAAGCTGTACACTCACCCCTTCCACGCCTTCCCCCAGGTCGGCATGACCATTACCGTTCGCATCGACAAAAATGAGGTTGCCGACGCTCATCAATTGGCCAGAAGCCACGTCTGCCGTAGCAAGAAATCCTGCCATCATGAGGCCCAGGAACAGCCAGAAAGGCAGTTTCCCGCACCGCTGAAAAGCAGGCCGTGGCATGGAAGAATAGGGCAAATTCATGTTAAAAATTACAACTGTTATTAAAATTGTACTCAATTTTCGCCGAAAGAAAAGTTAATTTTTGCGAAGTACTTTGGACACGACTCTTGTTTCGTCGGCCCAATTCCATTCTTTTCCTCCGCCAGTTTCCTTCTAGACTGGCCGTCCCATGAATCTTCTCCAACGTCTCGTCTTGTCCGCCGCCCTCAGTTGCGCCATCCTCGTCGCTATGTCTCAGACCTCCGCCCAAGCCGCCGACGCCGGTGTTTACCGCCACGTTGTCCTCTTCAAGTTCAAAGACTCCGCCACTGCCGAGCAGGTGAAAAGCGTGGAGGACGCCTTCCGCAAGCTGTCCACCCAGGTAAACACCATCACCAGCTATGAGTGGGGAACCAATGTGAGCCCCGAGAACAAAAATGAAGGATTCACCCATTGTTTCTTGGTCACATTCAAGGATAAGGCGGGGCTTGATGTGTATCTCCCCCACCCCGCACACGACGCTTTCAAGGCTGTGCTCCGCCCCCACTTGGATAAGGTGCTGGTGGTCGACTACGTGTCCGCGAAGTGACCACGGACATCCTCCCATCCATCGGCTTCCAACAAAGTCCCGATGAAAAATTGCGTTCATATCCGCGAAATCACTGATTCCCAGAGCTGGCAGGCGCTTGGTGAGCTGTGGGATTCTCTGCTTCAGCACAGCAAGGTCGATTGCCTGTTCCTCACCTGGGACTGGATTGATTCATGGATGAGCGTGTACGGAGATGGCGGCGAATCGCTCGTGCTGGTGGCGGAAGATGCGACGGGCACTCTCCTTGGTGTAGCGGCGATGATGATTGATGCTGCAAGCCGCCGCTTGCCAACGCGAACGATCAAACGCCTCACTCTCATTGGCCAAAAGGCGGACACCGCTTCGGAATACCTGGACTGGATCATTCTGAAAGGTCGTGAGGAAGAAATCGCCCGCACCTTCTGCCATCACCTGCTCACCGACTGCGCTCATCGTTGGGATGTGCTTGAGTTCGGCATCATGCGGGCTGATTCGCCTGTCCTGCCTGTTTTGCGCAGCATGCTCGGCCACGCCATGCAGGAGCTTCATCGTCCGCCCGCGCCCTTCATGGCATTGCCTGACGGCTGGGAAACCTTCATGGCTGAGCGGAGCAGCCACTATCGCCGGCGCTATGGCAAAATCCGCCAGCGCCTGCCCACAAAGCGCCTGGTGGCCGGTACTGACATCTCTGTGGCCGAGGGCATGGCCCATATCCGTGAGCTCAACCTAGGCCGCTGGGCGGATTCTGGCACGAGCTTTAAAAGCGAAAGCTATTGCCGTTTCCATGAGGCAGTGGCCGAGCGCATGCATCAGAAAGGCAGGCTAATGATGGTCTTCCTGGAGCTCGACGACACCATTCTCTGTGGCCGGTATGACTTTAACTACGCAGGCAAGGCTTGGTGTTTCCAGGGCGGCTGGTCTCGCGGGTGGGAAAGCTACAGCATCGGCCGGGTGATGATGGGCGAGATCATGCGCTACAGCATCGAACTCGGCTTGAAGGAATACGATTTCCTGGCCGGGGCGGCCAGCTACAAAGACGAATGGGCCTCTGGTGCACGCGACATTCTTTTCCTGCACGCTTGGCGTCCAGGATCGCTGCGCGGCTTCGTTTGGCAGCAACTGCGGCGGCTGCGCCAGTATTTGACTTCCAATTGATTGCTCCCCACCCTGGAATGCCGCATGCCTTCCCAAAAAGATTTCTGGAACTCCACCTCCACCGTTTCGAGTTATCGCCGGTCGGCACAACTTTATCCTCCTGAGATCCGCCTCCTCGGCCTTCTGCGTGATCGCTGGCCCTCTTTAGAAATGCTCGACATCGGCGTGGGTGCCGGGCGCACGACCGCCTATTTTGCGGAGCTTGCCAAGCGCTATGTGGCGAACGATTTCGCGGCCAACATGGTCGCCCAGGCCAGTCAACGCTTCGCTGGGCGCTGGCCCCACGCTTCTTTCCAGCAGGGCGATGCCACGCGCTTGGACGGTATCGCGGGCGCCTCTTTCGATCTGGTGTTGTTCAGCTACAACGGCATCGACTGCGTTGATTTCGATGCCCGCCGCTTGGCCTTATCTGAAATGAAACGCGTGTGCCGTCCCGGTGGCTGGGTGGTGTTTTCTTCCCACAATTTTTACACCATCCCCCGGCATCTTCGCTTCCAATTCCACCCACATCCCCGCCGTTTATTGGAGGAAGCAAGCCGCCACCGCACCATGCGGGGGGCCAATCCGCCATCCGAGCAACTCCTCAAGCAAGATCAGGCTCTCTTTGTGGACGGTACCGCGGCCGACCTGCGCTACGCTTATGTGAAGCCCGATCTTCAGGAGCAGACATTGAAGCAGATGGGCTTTAACGAGGTGCGCCTTTACTCCTGCCTGAACGGCGACGAAATCACCGGGACTCGTGCTTATGAGAATGAGGACATGTCGTGGGTATACTATTTCTGTGCTGTGTAATGAACCAACCGTCTCCACCCAAAAACGTTTTCCTCAAAGGGTGGCTCGTGCTGATTGCCGTGGCTGCCGCAGGTGCCGTTGCGTGGTGGCAGGGCTCCCGTCCCATCGCCTACACACCTGTTCCTGCTTCCTCTCCCTCGGCTATTGCAAAAGCATCTGGGCCGATCATGGAAGATGAAGCCCATGCCTTTGCAGAGTATGCTGGCGATGCCACATGCAAGGCCTGCCACCCCGGTGCTTTCGATAAATGGGCGGCCTCCCATCACGGCCTGGCTGAGCGCCCTCTGAATGCCAGCCTCGACAAAGCCGCATTCGAGCCTGCGCAAACCTTCAGTCACGGCTCTCAAAAAACCACCGTGCAAGGCACTGGCGGTAAGGCGGAGGTCATCACCCTCGGATTCGGCAACAAGGTCGCGCCTTTTTCCGTCAGCCGCGTAATCGGCCATGATCCGCTGCGCCAGTTCCTCATCAATGGTGAGGCCGGGCGCGTCCACACCATGGAGGCCACCTGGGACCCGAACCATAATCAGTGGTTCAACGTCTATGGCAACGAAGACCGCCAGCCGGGCGAATGGGGCCACTGGACCGGTCGTGGCATGGTCTGGAACACCATGTGCGCAACCTGTCACAACACCCGCGTGCGCAAAAATTACGATGCGAAGGCCGACACCTTCCACACCACCATGGCGCAGATGACGGTGAGCTGCGAGGCCTGCCATGGTCCAATGAAGGCGCACGTTGCCAACCCCAAGGCCGCCGTGTCCAAGCTCAGCAAGGATCAAACCAGGGACACCTGCGCGCAATGCCACTCCCGCCGCAGCGAATTGACCGGTGACTTCAAGCCGGGCGACAACTTCTTTGACCATCACTTCCTCGCCCTGCCCGATCACAGCGACATCTTTTATCCAGATGGCCAGATCCGCGATGAGGACTACGAGTTCAGCGCCTTCTTTGGCAGCCGCATGCACAATGCCGGAGTGCGCTGCACTGACTGCCACGATCCGCATACGAGTAAGACCAACCTTCCCGGCAACAACCTATGTATGCGCTGCCACACCCCCGGTGGTTTCCCCAATGCACCGGTCATCGCTCCCGCAGCGCACACCTTCCACCTGCCTGAAAGCACCGGCAGCCAGTGCGTGAACTGCCACATGCCGCAGACCACCTACATGCAGCGCCATGGCCGCCACGACCACGGCTTCACCATTCCCGATCCGCTCATGACCAAGGAGTTCGCCATCCCGAACGCCTGCAACAAGTGCCACACGGACAAGGATGTGGATTTCACCCTTGCAGCCGTCAGCAAATGGTACGGCCCCAAGATGGACCGCCGCAGCCGCCAGCGCACCACCGTTCTGGCCAAAGCCAAGCGCGGCGATGACGATGCGCGGGAAGGCTTGATAGCCCTACTCAAAGGTGATGAGATACCGTATTGGAAGGCCGGCGCCAGCCTGCTTGCCGACCGCTGGCTGGGTATCGACGACATGCGCAAGACGCTGGAGGCGCAGCTCAAAAACGAGCATCCGCTGGTGCGCGAAAACGCCATCCGCTCGCTAGAGCCAGCGCTGGAAAATCCTCAGCTCGATACCCGCTCCCAGATCGAGGCCTTGCTCAATGATCCCGTGCGCAATGTGCGCATCAGCGCCGCCTGGGCGTTGCGCGACAGTCTCGACCTTACCTCGCCCACAGGCAGAGAACTCCTTCACATGATGGAGCTAAACGCCGACCAGCCCAGCGGCCAGATGCAGCAGGCGCAGTTCGAATTCGCCCGGCACAACCTGCCCGAGGCAATCAGTCACCTAAAACGCGCCATCGAATGGGACCCCAATTCCCCGCCCTTCCATCACGATCTTGCCATCATGTACAGCGCTGCGGGTGACACCCAGTCCAGCATCCGCGAGCTCGAGGCCGCCATTCGCCTCAATCCAAAGGAGGCCGAGTATCAATATAAGCTCGGTCTCGCCTGGGCGGAAGTCGGCGATCTTGACAAGACCATCGCCGCTCTGCGCGCCACCACCCAGCTCGATGCTTCGAATTCCAGGGCCTGGTACAATCTGGGCCTCGCCTTTAACAGTCAGCACAAGACCGAAGAAGCCCTCGCCGCGCTCGACTCCGCTTTCAGAGCCGCCCCCACCGACGCCTCCATCCCTTACGCCAAGGCAACGATTCTCGCCCAGCTAGGCCAGATCGAGCAAGCCAAAGCAGAACTGTTCCGCGCTCTTAACGCGCAGCCTAACTACCGCGAGGCATTGGAACTTCGGGAGCAGTTGTCGAGGCCGAGGCAGTGAACAATCTCCTGACATATTTGCTGGGTATAGCCTGCCTGCTTGCCGCATGCCATGAGGACAAGGCCGCCTCCATCAGTCCCGTCCGCCGCCATCAGATCTACGATATCGCCTGGCGTCGCGGCCTCGCCGATCAGCTCACGCCGCTGCCTAACAACTGGCAGCGTTACCAGGCCAAACTTGAGCCGTATGCCGACGTGCCGGACCGGGAAATGATTTTCAGCACGGGCTACGATGACGGCTTCCACCAGCATCCGGAACAAGAGCGCGACATTCCCGAGATGGCCTACGACAGCGGCTATCGCAACGGCCAGGAGGATGCATGGCAGCACAAGCCTGCCAACGACAAGACAGATACGTTCGACCACGAAGCCTACGCCAGGGGATATGGCGATGGCTTCAATGGCCGGTCACATGCTTTCGACAGGCCGTACTAACGGAAGCTTGCGGCAAAATCAGCCGCCGTTGCCTTCGCCACGACCTTCGATTTCTGGAACGTCGAAGAGTCGCCCTTTTCCTTCAGGATGCGCTCGTAATCAGCAGAGCTCATCGGCAGCTCAATCGTCTTGTCCTGCCAAGTGGAAAGCAGGATGGAGTTCGCCAATTCCACGCTAAAAACGCCTTCTTCGGCAGGGCTGAGCAGCTTCTCCCCTTTCAGAATGGCGTTGGTGAAGTTCTTGAGGATCTCCACATGCTGGCCGCCTTCAGGCTCCATCGGGATCTCCATGTGCCAGCTTTCAGGCATGGCAAACGCGGCGTCTGCTTCCATGCAGAACTTGCTCATCGGCACGCGGTTGCGCTGGAAGTGAATCTTGTTGCCGTCGGTGACGGTAAGACGGCCTTGCTCGGCGCTGATCTCCAGCACATTGCGACCCGGTGCCTCGCCAGTGCTGGTCACAAACGTGGCGGTGGTGCCATTATCGTATTGCAGCACGGCAGTCACATCATCTTCCACTTCGATCTGATGGAAACGGCCAAACTGGCAGAAGCCGCGCACCCGCTGCGGCATGCCGAACATCCATTGGAACAGGTCCAGGTTGTGCGGGCACTGGTTCATCAGCACGCCGCCGCCCTCGCCCTTCCAAGTGCCGCGCCAGCCGCCCGTGGCATAGTAGTAGTTGGTGCGGAACCAGTTGGTCACCTCCCAATGCACGCGCCGCACAGCACCCAGTTCGCCACTGTCGATGAGGTCCTTCACCTTTTTGAAGCAGGCGTTGGTGCGCATGTTGAACATGGCGGCAAAAATCTTCGTCTTGTCCGTGTGCGCGGCGATCAGGCGCTCGCAATCGGCCTTGTGCACGGAGATCGGCTTTTCCACCAGCACATGCAGCCCGGCGGTGAGCGCCTCAATGCCAATGGTGGTATGGGAAAAGTGCGGCGTGCAAATCAGAATAGCATCAATTTTGCCCGAGTTGATCATCGCGCTCACGTCGTTGAACCCCTCCTCGCCCTCCTGCAATTCAGGCAGCGTCCCGACGCTTTCGCACAGGGCGGTGACCCGCAGCCCGGGCACTTTGCCTGCACGAATGTTGGAGAGATGGGCCTTGCCCATGTTGCCGAGGCCGACGATTCCGAGTCTAACGCTGTCCATAAGTGGACCCGAGATTAGCGAGTTCCGTCGCGGCGGTCAAGGCAGGGACAGAATATGAAAATGATGAATTTGTGACGTTTTGTGCTTAGCCTTGTCCCTAGCCCCACACGGAGGCTACGAATGAATTTGCACCAAGGCCATGCTTGGAGACAATCCCGCATGTTTATACAAGGCACCCTTCTCATCACCGGCGGCGCGGGCTACATCGGCTCGCACACCGTCAAGCATCTGCTCGCCCACAACGAACGCATCATCGTGCTGGATAATCTCGCCTTCGGCCATCCCGAAGCTCTTCCGCAGGACCGCGTGACCTTTGTGCAAGGCGAGATGGCCGACGCGGCTCTACTTGACCGCCTCTTCACTGAGCATTCCATCGAGGCCGTGCTGCACTTTGCCGCCTTTGCCTTCGTCGGGGAATCCGTCACCGATCCGCTCAAGTACTACCGCAACAACCTCGCCGCGCCGCTCACCTTGCTTGAGACCATGCAAAAGCACGGCTGCAAGCAATTCATCTTCTCAAGCACCTGCGCCACCTATGGCAATCCTCAGTTCATGCCCATGGATGAAACCCATCCGCAGGAGCCGGTCAACGCCTACGGTGCCAGCAAGCTGATGCTTGAGCGCGTGCTGAAGGATTGCGGCACGGCCTGGGGCCTGCGCGCCGTGTTCCTTCGCTACTTTAACGCCAGCGGCTGTGATCTCGACGGTGAGATCGGCGAAGATCATACGCCCGAGACTCACCTCATCCCGCGCATCCTCATGGCCATCACCGGCGAGATCGAAGCGATGACCGTGTTCGGTACGGACTACCCTACGCCCGATGGCACCTGCATCCGCGACTACATTCATGTGAACGATCTGGCTTCGGCCCATGCCCTCGCCCTGACCTATCTCCGCGCTGGCAACGAAACCACCGCCGTCAATCTCGGCACCGGCAACGGCTTCAGCGTGAAGCAGATCATTGATACGGCCGAACAGGTGACCGGTCACAAGGTCCCCCTCAACTACGGCCCGCGCCGCGCTGGTGATCCGCCCGAACTCATCTGCAACCCCGCCAAGGCTAAGGCCGTGCTCGGCTGGGAAGCCGAGTACAAGGACCCGCGCAGCCACATTGAGAGCGCCTGGAAATGGATTACCGGGCCGCACAAGGGCAGGTATTAGAAGAGGAAGTTGATAGTTGATGGCTGAGGGTTGATAGCCTGAAGGGAACCGGACGGGAGGTGCTCAACCGCGCCTCATCCCATCAACCAGCAGTCATCAACCATCAACTCACGTCCCGCCTGCTCCTCGCCCTATACAAGCCGTTTGACGTGCTCTCGCAGTTCACGCAGGAGCACCCCAGCCATCGCACGCTGGCGGAGTTCGGCTTTGCTCCGAATGTCTATCCCATCGGCCGCTTAGACCGTGATTCAGAAGGCCTGCTTCTGCTCAGTGATGAAGCCCGCTGGAGGGACCGCCTACTCAATCCCCGACGCGAACATCCGCGTGCGTATCACAGCCAAGTAGAAGGTATCGTCACCGATGAAGCCCTCGCAAGCCTGCGCGAAGGGGTGCGCTTGAAAGAGTTTACCACCCTGCCGTGCAAGGCGACACGGCTTGATCCCGCGCCTGACCATCCGCCACGCGATCCACCCATCCGCTACCGCGCCAGCATTCCCACCTCCTGGGTGGAACTGGAGCTCACCGAAGGGAAGAACCGTCAGGTGCGCCGCATGACTGCCACTGTTCGCTTCCCCACCCTGCGTCTCATTCGCGTTCGCATGGGTTGTCTCGCACTGTCCTCATTGTCATTAAAGCCCGGCGAATGGCAGGTGCTGGACAAAGAGGAAGAAAAGGCCGTGCTCAGTTCTTCGACAGCGTCTTGAGTGTGGCCCTCAACTGATCAGCAGCAGGCGCGTTGGCTGGCCGGGCATCGTGAGCGGTGCCCGATGAACACACGGCGGCACCGGGCTGCCTGGGTACTCGCAAGCGATGCGCCAGAGGTTTCCGAGGCCAAAATCAAAGGGTTGCGCCTGGGGCACCGAAGCGTAGTGCAGGTCATAATAGTGATCGTTTAGGTACTCGACGAAGTCGTCGTCATCCGCTCCTCCATATAGATTCAGGAGTTCCGCCCGCGTCTGTGGAATTTCCACCTTCCGCAACGCTTCGTCATTGCGCAGTCCTTCGGAAGACGGCCCGTGATAGGTGCATAGATAAGTGTCTGCCGCCACCGTGGCGCTGTCCACATGGAAAGACTGCACATGCGTAGGCACCGGCGCTCCTTCGTCTTCATGAAGGTAGCCATTGATGCAGTCGAGCACTGGCGCGAGCTCACGCGACCGCAACAGGTCCTGATCCTGAAGCAGCACCTCCCGCGCAATGTTGCCTTCCGCGCTCAAGGTCAAAGCCCACAAGCGTTCCTCGTCAATCGTTGTGATCCCCTTGCCCACGCCGAGTTGCGCCACCACTTCGCCGAAGTCTCCCGCCAGTGTGCGCTGCCAGCACAATGCGTTAACCCCATCAACTAGAGGCGTTGAAATCAGCTCTTCGAAGCTGCTCACCACCTTGATGCGGTTATAGCCAGGAGGTGGAATAAAAGGAGAAGCCATCGTTAATTTAGCTCAGTGCTGCGCAAGATGCCGGGCCTGACGTCGCCCAGCGGCGGTATTCAAAGTGCCCTCTTTGGCGGATGCATAGGTGCCAGCCAGATGCAGGCGCTCGCGGCCCGGCACGCGGTTCCAATCCTCGTTGAGGATCACGGCGACGGTGTCCGCAGGCACGCCACGGTTTTGGGTGAGAAAATCAAACAAGGCGTAGGCCAGCACCGGCAGCGCGATCTGATGCGTGCGTCGTAGCCGAGCATACAAGTCATCGGCAAAGGCGAGAAATTCAATGAAAGTCGAACTGCTCTGCTGCCATAGCAGCCCCAGCGTGCCGGTGAAGTTGCCGCTGTTCGCCACCATGTCCCAGTAACGGGCGAAACGGCGCATGCGCTGCATTTCCACAAAGGGTATGTCGCGGTTCTCCAGCATCTCATACGGCGGCACAGGAGAGTATTTCATTTGATACTCCGTATCATGGCGTACGATGGGTGTGCCACGCAGACGCTTCAATATGCCCACCTGGATTTCTTGCGGTCTCATGGCTACAAGCCTGTCGAAGCCACGGCCAAAGCTTTCCACGTTCTCCCCGGGCAGTCCGACGATGAGGTCGGCATGCACATGAATGCCGGTCTCCTCGCGCAGGAAGCGCAAGTTGTCCTCAAGTCGCACAAGGTTTTGGCGACGGCTGATGTTCTTGGACGTCGCATCATCAAAGGTCTGAATACCTACCTCGAACTGCACCGCGCCGGCGGGAAACTGGCGGATGAGGTCACGCAGTCCATCGGGCAGCCGGTCTGGCACCATCTCAAAATGCAGGAACATCCCATCCCGCCAGCGATCAAGGAAGAAGCGCAGGATCGCCATGCTCGTGGGCAGGTGCAGGTTAAAGGTGCGATCCACGAATTTGAACGTCAGGGCGCCACGATCCAGCAAACCTTGCATCGCAGCCAGAAAGGTTTCAAGCGCAATGGCGCGTATGGGAATATCGAGTGAGGAGAGGCAGAACTCGCAGGTGAAAGGGCAGCCGCGCGAGGCCTCCACATACAGTATTCGGTTCGCCAGATCGGCCTCGCTGTAGAGATCGTAAGGCAGGGCCACATTCGCCAGTGCAGGCACTCCGGCATTCATTACTTTCGGCAGGGCGGCCCGCGCCTGTTCATCATCACCGAGTAGCACGGCGCAGACCTCGGCGAACTTCAAATCGGCCTCGCCGGTGATCACATGATCGGCCAGGGCAACAATGGGCTGGCCCTCGACTTCATAGGAAACCTCCGGCCCCCCAAGCACAATGCGGATGTCCGGTCGCAAGCGCCGCAGCATGCCTAGCACCTCTGTGGTCTCCACGACATTCCAGATGTAGATGCCGAAGCCGACCACACGCGGCTCCAGCGCCAGCACGGCCTCCAGGATTTCAATGGGCGCCTGATTGATCTGAAACTCCGCCATGCACGCCCGCTCCTTCAGCTCACCGAGATTCGCCATCAGGTAGCGCAAACCGAAGGAGCTATGAATGAACTTGGCGTTCAGCGTGGCGAGAACGATGTCGGGCATTGCATATCCCCTTCCCTTTACACCACCACCGCCCAGATCACCTTGAGGTAGCGGCTTTCGGGACAGTTGGACATCACGGGGTGGTCCATGCCGGGGCCTGTGCGGTCAAGGATTTGCAGCTTGCGCTTGTTACGGTGGGCGGCGCGGCAGACGATCTCTTCGAATTCTTCCAAGCCTAACAAGCCTGAGCAGGAACACGTCACAAATAGACCGCCGGGTTTCATGAGCTGGATGGCGACGGCGTTGAGGTCGTAGTACTTGTTGCGGCCTTTCTTCGCATCCTCGTCCTCGGGATCGCGGCTGAAGAGGAATTTCGGCGGATCGAGCACGATGGCGTCCCAGGTTTCGCCATTGGCGATCATCTGGCGGCCCCAGGTGAAGGCATCGGAATGCACCCAGTTGATGCGCGTCTGGTTCAGATCGGCATTCTTTTTGGCCATGGCAATGGACTTCTCATCCAGGTCCACGCCGGTGATGTCCTCGCACTTGCCGATGAGTTTTGCCGCCAAAGAAAAGCCTCCGGTGTAGCAGCACAAATCGAGCACGCGGCCACCAGCGGCAAGCTGACCGAAACGCAGGCGGTTGTCGCGCTGATCGCAGAAGAAGCCGGTCTTGTGCCCGTCTTCAAAGTTCACGTGATGACGGATGCCGTGCTCCCGGATGCGCACCAGCGTTGGCGCGGGAGCATCCATTTCCGGCACGTCGGCGAAGCGAATTCCTTCCATCAGCGCGATGTCGGGATCGACATGAATCACATGATTGGTGGTGCCAGCCTCTGCGTGAATCATAGGCAGCCAGCGGCTCAGGCGCATCCATACACCCAGGGAGGTGCATTCGATGGACAGCGTCTGGTCGTAACGGTCCACCGTCAGGCCGCTGAGACCGTCACTGTCGGAAAAGATCAGGCGGCAGGCATCAGTGACTTCATCTAGCTTGAGCAGCTCACGGCGAAGCTTGACGGCGCGGATCACACGCGCGTCGAGGTCATCCTCCGTCAGCGGTTCCGTGCCATGCTGCATCACGCGTACGGCCACCTTCGCCTTGGGATTGAAGAAACCAGTGCCGAACGGCTGGCCTTCCTTGTCGTACACGTGGATCAAATCCCCTGCCCGGGCTTCGCGGGAAACGGCGGAAAGCATGTTCGGATACACCGAGGGATTGAAGGAGAAGTACTTCATCTGCGCCCAGGGCTGCGGCCAGGTGTCGCTGCCAAAAGGCAGGGGTGCGCCGGGGCTTGGCAGGCGAGCAGGGGGGCGTCGCATGGGCTCCTGCTGCTGGGAGCGAGGTGCGCGCTGGGGCACGTCACCTGGGCGATGACGATTAAAGGGGCGGTCGGGACGTTGCGGAAAAGGCATGGTGGCGGCTGGAAGCCATACCACCGGATTCGCCTCGTTGCATCGAGTTTATGCCTGCCTGCCGAAGCGCACCGCCAGCAGCAGCCAGCCGACGATCATCAGCACGCCGCCAATCGGCGTGATCGCACCCAGCCACTTGATGTTAGTGAGGGCGAGCACGTAGAGCGAGCCGCTGAAGACGATGGTGCCTGCGCCGATGAGGCGCCAGCTTTTGCCCGCACGCTCGCCGATTAGCCCCAGAATCAGCAGCACCAGCGTGTGGATGAAGTGGTAGAGGCTGGCCGTCTTCCAGATTTCGAGGGTGCCGTTTTTCGCCAGCAAAGCCGCCAGCGCATGAGCTCCAAAGGCACCCAGGCCAACGGCCAGGGCTCCAGAGAGGGCGGCAATACGAACACGCAAGGCATTGGGAGTCATGCCCTCACTCTGTGAGGCGCTGTCGTGCTGTCAACTTTGGTGAACGTTGGCGGCTTCCAGCGCGTTCAATGCGCCACTGCCATGAAAGCCCTTGCCGCCCTCCCCTTGCTTGCCGTGGCCCTCGGGGCGGCTGAACCAACTCCTCAAACACCTGCCTTTCCCGGTGCCGAGGGAGCGGGAATGTTCACCACAGGCGGGCGCGGCGGCGCGGTAGTGCACGTGACCAATCTCAATGCCCAGGGCACGGGCAGTCTTGCCGATGCTGTGAGCGCTCCGAACCGCATCGTGGTCTTCGACGTCTCCGGCATCATCGACTTGAGCCGTGGCAAGGAAGACAAGCTCAAGGGCGGCAAGATCGCCATCGACCAGCCCGGCATCACCATTGCCGGGCAGACCGCCCCCGGCGAGGGCATCTGCCTGAAGGGCGGCGTACTGGAGATCTCCGCCAGCAACGTGATCGTGCGTCATCTCCGCTCTCGCCGTGGCTTCATTCGCGACACCGATTCGGGCGATTCGATAGAGGTCAAACCTGTTGCGACAGGCGAGCTTGCCACCGCATCGGGCGAATCTGCCGCCGCCTTCGAGAAGCGCAAAAAGAAGAAGGAAGGCCGCGACAAGGTGATGAAAACCTTCGCCCCGCTGGCCGATATTATGATCGATCACTGCTCCGCAAGCTGGGCCACGGATGAGAACTTCACTCTCACCCATGCCGACCGCACCACCATGCAGTACGGCATTGCCAGCGAGGGGCTCGATTACACGAATTCCAAGCAGACGCCGCCCAATCATTCCGAAGGCTCGCTCTGGGGTTCTTCTGCTCCCGGTGGCCGGTCCACCTTGCATCACACGATCTATGCCCACAATCGGCTGCGCAATCCCCGCACCACCGGCGGAGCGGAGGAACCCGCCGTGCTCAGCCTGTACAATAGCATCGTTTATAATTGGTCCGAATACGCCACACACACTGGCAGCGAGCGCGTGCACCTGAACTGGCTGGGCAACACTTACATGCCCGGTCCCAGCACCCCGGCGGACCTCGTCATTCACGGCTTCGAATTCCATGGGGACGTGCAGGCCCGCTTGTTTGCCCAGGACAACACCATCATCGGGTCTAACACCGGTACGGCAGACAACCGCAAGGCCGTAGGTTTTGGCCAGAAGCTGCGCAAGCTCAGCGATGCAGAGAAGGCTGCAATGATCGTGGATCAGTCCTTCGGTCCCCTGCCCCATGACCTGCAAAGCGCTGCCGAGGGCTTGGAAAACACCCTCGCCAATGCCGGTGCCACACTGCCTGCACGCGATGCGGTGGACCTGCGCATCACCAACGATGCGCGCCACAGTACCGGCAGAATCATTGGCAAGGAAACCGATCTGCCTGAATCTCAGCGCTGGCCCCGTTACCGCAGCCTGCCGTCGCCCGTCGATAGCGACCACGACGGCATTCCCGATTTCTGGGAGAAACAATTCAGCCTCAATGACTACGATCCTTCTGACAGCGCGCGCCTCACCGCCTGCGGCTATGCCAATGTGGAGCATTACTTCAACAACACCGATCCCCGGGGAGGGGCGATGCCTATGGTTTTTATCGCCGCCAGTGTCTCAAGAGCCGGTGCCGAGCAGCCCGGCGAATGGCGCGTGACACGTACGGGTGACACATCGAATAGCCTGACAGTCATCTACAGCATCAGCGGCGATGCCGTTGCCGGAAACGACTTCGAGGCGCTCAGCGGCACTGTTACTTTCCCCGGAGGCAAAGCCAGCATTGCCATTCCGCTCAAGGCAGCCGGGCCCCTGAGCGGCAAAATGGTGGTGGTCACATTGACCGACGGGCGCGGTTATCACATTGGCTGCCCATGTTCGTCTTTGGTGGTGCTTGGACAGTGAGTACCCGTTCAGGTAAAAACGAAAAGGGAGAGAGAACTCTGCACGAGCCCTCTCTCCCAAACAATGCTCAGGATAGCTAAAGACTACTCCTCCTCTTCGTCATCGGAGTCGTCTTCTTCCTCGTCCTCCTCTTCGTCGTCCTCCTCTTCGTCATCGGAGTCA
>JAQGPI010000669.1 GCA_028293175.1 Verrucomicrobiaceae bacterium
TTGTTTACTGAGTTGCGTTCTTGAGAGAATGAGACTCTTTTCAGCGTTAATGCGCCCTATTATGCACCCACGAAATGCTAAGCCCTCGGTAATCTTCGTTGTTCTCCTCGCTGTAGCGGTCGGGACGGCGTCCTGGCTGGGCTTCCACAACGGAAGTCCAGAGCAACTAGTACCAAGCACTCAGACCTTTGCCCAGGGCGGCCCGGTGGATGCTACCACAACGAATAAAGCAACGAAAACTGGCCAGAGCACTATCGCAGCGCAAAATACAGCTGCGGTTGAGCCAAAAGTCCCCTCGGGAAAACGCCTGTTTACAGCTCCCGTTTGGAGACAGGCAGAGCTGCCTCCTCCCACACCTGAGTCCAGCTATGCGAGCCGGGCGATCCTTGCTACCGCTACACTGGATGTGCAAACGATGCCTATGCTAAAGGAGTTGCATAAAGGCGACCATGTGGTGCTGCCTCTGGGTGCAGGTGCCGAAGTGGAAGGCGTGGTGAATCTCGTGGTGCCCCAGGATTCAGGCTGGGTGCAGGTTGCAGGCGGGCTGGTTGGTGACAAAAAGGGCAGCTTCATGCTAAGCCAGAGCCTCAGCGACTCCAAAGTATGGGGCGGCCAAATCGTGCGTGAAGACAAGCACGTGGGCTACGTGATCTCCACCGCAAATGGCCGAGTGAAGATCGACAAGAAACCCTTGAATGCGATCATGTGCGAATCGCTTCCCGCCGCCCAGGCCCAGGCCGCGGCAGTCGATACAACAACACCCGTTGCTTCACCGGAAGTCCAACCCGACGCTGATGGCGCGGATGCTGCCGTGGCCATCTTCGACTCCAGGCCTGGTGCCCGCGGGGTTCTGTATTTGGATTTTGATGGTGAAACCGTCACCGATACCAAATGGAACGGGGGTGTAACGGTTTTTGCGGCTCCCGCAGTGGTCGCTGGGGCAGCTATCACTGCCGCCCAAATCGCCGACATTTGCAAACGTGTGGCTGAAGACTTCAGCCCCTACAATGTCACTGTTACCAATGATCCTTCGCTTTATGCTGCGGCTCCTGTGGGCGAACGCATGCATTGCATCATCACCCCCACCTCTGCGTGGTATCCCACCAGCGTGGGCGGCATCACCTTCACAGGCAGCTATCGTGGCCCTGCAGGAGGAGCGTTCTCTTCTACAATTCCTTGCTGGGTGTTCAACAGCTCTTCCACATCCACCATCGCTTTGACCTGCTCACATGAACTCGGCCATGCATTGGGCCTGAGCCATGATGGCACCGCTGGTGCTAGCTATTATGCCGGCCACGATACGGGGGCGACTAGCTGGGGTCCCATCATGGGTGCGCCTTACGGCAAGGCTGTCACACAATGGAATAATGGAACTTATCCGGGGGCCAATAACAACGAAGACGACCTTATCGTAATAGAAAATACCGTTGCCCAGGCGGGATTTGTGCTCGGTTTCGTAGCTGACGAGGCGGGCGGAACGTCTGGCTCGGCGGCCATGCTCGCCACCACTTCACCCGTCACTAAGACAGGACTTGTCAATTTGTCGGGCGAACAAGATTGGTATCAGTTTTCGAGCCTTGGAGGCCCTATCAGTTTCAGCCTCACGCCCGCTGCTGTTGATCCTGATGTCGATACGCTCTTGCAGCTTTACGGCCCCGCAGGGGTAGCTGCCGGGCCTGGAGGAGCGCCCCCACCAGCGGACTTATTGGCCACTTCAGCCATTTCGCCTAGCTCGCTGAGCTCCACCCTCTCCTTCAACATCCCCAGCACCGTCAACGGAGGACCCTTCTATCTCGCCATCTCCGGCAAAGGTCGTGCGCCGGTTGCAGCTTCTAGTTCAAAGCCAGCGGTCATCGGTTACTCTTCCTATGGCAGTGTGGGCACCTACACTCTCACCGGCAATTACGTACCAGTCCCCGCCTCACCTACCATCACCGTACAGCCCGCACCGATCACCAACGCCAACCAAGGCACTAAGGTAACTCTCAGTGTTACCGTGGTCAGCAACTCCCCGGTCACCTACAAGTGGAAAAAGAACGGCGTGGACATGCCAGGCAAGACGGCCGGCACTCTCGTCTTCACCAGCGTTCAAATCGCTGATGACGCCACCTACACCGTGGAAGTGAAAAATGGCGCTGCGATGAACAACACCAAGCTCAGTGACCCCGCTGTTCTCAACGTGTATCACAAGCCTGCGATTATTGCCAAGCTGACTCCTTCACCGAGCACGGTGGTAGCTGGAAACAACGCCACATTTGCCGTCACAGTGACTGATCCGGGTAAGGACGGCCCAAACGTGACCAACTATGTCTGGAAGAAAAACAACGTCGTCATCCCGGTGGGCACCAATGCCAGCGCAGGCACCGCGACGTTAACGCTGCCGACCGTCGATTTCTATGCCGGTGGTTCCTACACTTGTACGGTGAGCAACACCATTGGCTTTGCCACCAGCACGGCAGCCATTCTCACCGTCACCTCGCCTCCGCTGTTCAAAGTGGACCTGCCTGCGGTCAAGCACATTGCCAACGGCAGCACCTTCACCGCCACCGTGACGGTGGTGGGCACGGCGCCATTTACGTATAAGTGGTTTAAGGATGGCACAGTGATTGCCGGTGCCACCAAGTCCACGTATGCGATTAAATCGACAGCACCTGGCACATACTGGGTGGAGGCGACTGGCAACGCCACAGCTACAAGCACCCATATGGTCGTGGATGCGCAGGACAAGCCTGCCATTGCGCTCGTGGGGCAGCCAGCGGCGGCCACCACCCTCAATGCAGGAGATACCCTGAGTATGAGTGTTGCCGCCACGGGCACCAGCACCTTGCTGTATCAATGGCAGTTCAACACGGTGAACCTCGTGGATGGCGGAGCCATCACAGGTGCTACCTCTGACCATTTGGTCGTCAATCCAGCGGCTTTCATCAATCAAGGCACGTACCGCTGCATCGTCACCAATGCCGTGGGCACCGTCACTTCCAAAAATGCGGTGGTTACCGTAAAATCACCACCTGTGATTGTGACTCAGCCCCTGCCGATCAAGATCGCCATTGGCGGAACGGGTGTGCTAAAGGTAGGTGCGATTGGCACGCCTACGCTCAGATACTTGTGGGTCAAGGACACAGGCTCCGGCTTTGTCACCGTTCCTGGCGGCACAGGTCCAACACTGACCCTCGCTCGCGCCACAGCGACCGCCACCGCCCCTGCCACACCAACCGAGGGCGACTACAAGGTGACCGTCACCAATCTTCAATCCCCTGGAGGGGTGGGTGTTACCTCGGCAACGGTGCATGTCAGCGTTCTCGCAGTGCCCAAGTTTGTTGCTCCGCTGTTGCCGACCAGGCTGGTTTCGGGAGTGGGCAAGGACGAGCATTTGACCGTAACTACCACCGGTGCGGCACCAATCACCTACCAGTGGCAGAAGAACAATGTCAATCTTGTGGGCCAGACGAACGCCACCCTCGACCTTCTTAACCTTAGTGTTTCCAATGCCGGCACCTATCGCTGCATTGCCAAAAACGATGTGGGTACCGCCACCAGCACAGGCGCGGCTCTTTCAGTGCTCATTGCTCCCACCATCACCGTTCAACCGGTGCCGATCGTGGCTTATGAAGGCACCACCGTCAGCTTCAAGGTCACGGCTGCCGGTTCACCCACACTCACTTACCAGTGGTACAAGGACATTGGCATGGGCGTCTTCGCACCGATCCCCGCCACAAGCACCACACCAGGCACAACGGTGAGCGCCACGGCTAAGACTGCAGCCTTGAAACTGACACTGGTCAAGCCGACGGATGCGGGCAATTACAAGGTCGTGATTACTAATCCAACGGGGTCGATCACCAGCAATGTTGTTACCTTGGGCACAACTCCTGTACCGATTGCCATCATCAATGACTTCTCGCCTCACAAGGCTCGCCTCACCACCAGGGTGAATGGTGCTGACCTGCCCGCCCAGATCATCGTATCCGGCCAGCACTTCTATTATGTCACCAAAGTGCGTTTTGTGTCGAACACCAACGTGTCCATCCCTGCCAGCTACGTGATCAACGGCCAGCTTGAAATGGTGATCAACATTCCCGGTTCTCTCTCCTCGGCATTAACGTACAATATTGCCCTTGACGATGCCTCCGGCACTGGAACGTCGACTCAAGTTTTCACGCCTGTCCCGGCCAGCCTTCCCACGAATGGCAGTGCCGAGCAACCGAACAACAATTTGATCAATGCAGTGACCCTGTTCCGCTCCGGGACAAGAGGCTACATCACAGCGCCGGAGTCCGACACCACCATTGCGACGACTGAGGCGAATGAGTACAACTTCTCAGAGGGGCACACCGTGTGGTATCATTGGCGTCCGACTTCCACCGCCATCTATAACATCGATACCGTCGGTTGCGCCTTTGACTCTGTCATGTACATCTTCAGAGGTCCTAACGTGCCT
>JAQGPI010000608.1 GCA_028293175.1 Verrucomicrobiaceae bacterium
TATGGACCAGGGCGCAGCTTCGTTCTCAAGAACCTGCTGGAAGGCAATGCCACGATTGAAGGCAACAACGGCGACGGGCGTAGCATCAATCAGATTCATCGGGAGGATGCGGCCAGTGCTATCGCCCATCTGATCGAGCACAAGCTGACGGGGGTTTTCAACGTCTGTGACAACCTGCCCACGACTCAGCATGCGTGCTTCCTCTGGCTCTGTCCGATGTTCAATCTGCCGCTGCCGCCGGTCACTCCGCCGAACAAGGACCGCAAGCGCGGCTGGACGCACAAAAAGGTGAGCAATGCGAAACTGCGCGCCTCCGGCTGGGCTCCCAAGTACCCTACATATCAGGCCGCCATTATCCATGATCCGATGCTTGTGCCTTCCATTCTGGACATCGTGCAGACGGAGACAGGCGACATTCCGCGCAGTCCCAACATCGTTATTATTGGCCTCATGGGCTGTGGCAAGAGCAGCGTGGGCCGCATCGTGGCGCACATGATCGGCTTCAAGTTTGTCGATACCGACCAGCTTATTTGTGAAGAGGCAGGGTGCAGCATCCCGAAGATCTTTGAGAAGGAAGGTGAGGCCGGTTTCCGCGTGCGCGAGGCGGCTGCCTTGCGCTCCTTGCTGGGCAAGCGGGGCCATGTGATCGCCACCGGCGGGGGCATCGTCACGCAGCCGCACAACCTTTCACTGCTGCGGCATCTCGGCTACATGGTGTGGCTGGATGCGAGTGTTACTACACTGTATCGCCGCACGGCTGGCGGGCATGACCGGCCGCTCCTCAATGAAGAGGACCCTAAGGCCAAGCTGGAGCGTTTGATGGAGGCGCGAAAGGAACTTTACAACGGCGTCGCCGACCAGCGTATTACCACTGACAACCTCACCTTGCAGGAGACAAGCTATGGCGTGGCGGAAAGTGCGCGCGTATGGTTTTCCTCCCTGGGCAGCCGATGAGCGCGGAAATCAAAGCCCGGTTGCGTGCCGAGGTCTTGCGCCTTGGCTTTGCCGATTGTCGCATCGCGGCGGCGAAGCCGGCGGCGCACAGGGAGGTGTTCGAGCAATGGGTCGCGGATGGCAAGTATGGCGACATGGCCTGGATGGCCCGCAATCTGGACCGGCGTACCGACCCTTGTGTCGTGGTGGCTGGGGCGCAGGCGGTGATCGTGCTGGCGATGAATTATTTCCAGGGCGAGGCTCCGTTGAAAACGGACTACCGCATCGCTCGCTACGCCTGGAACGAGGACTATCACGACCTGATCGGGCCCAAGCTCTATGAGCTAGATGCGATGTTGAAAACGTATGGCGGCGTGCAGCGCCAGTACGTCGATACCGGGCCGGTGCTGGAGCGTGATTTCGCCGGGGAATCCGGTCTGGGCTGGAATGGCAAAAGCACCATGCAGATCCATCGCGATTTCGGCACCTGGTTCTTCCTAGCCACCATCATCACCACTCTGCCGCTGGAGCCTGATTCATCGGCCAAGGACCTCTGCGGCAAATGCACGCGCTGCATGGACGCCTGCCCCACGGGGGCGATCACGGCGCCGCGGCGGATGGATGCGCGCAAGTGCATTTCGTACCTCACCATCGAGCATAAGAACAGCATTCCGATCGAGTTCAGAAAGCAGATCGGCGACCGCATCTATGGCTGTGACGACTGCCTCGTGGCCTGTCCATGGAACAAGTTCGCCAAGGTCTCGCACGAGGCCACGTTCCAGGCGCGCGAGTCGGTTTTTCAAATGAAGCTGCGCGAGTTTTTGTCGCTGGATGATGAAGGCTTCCGCACGCTGTTCCGCAAGAGCCCCATCAAGCGCATCAAGCGCCCGGCCTTCCTGCGCAATGTCTGCGTCGCCCTGGGCAATGTGGGCACGGTGGAAGATCTCCCCGCTTTAAGACTGGCTGCGGCCGACCCGCATCCCATGATCAGCGAGCATGCGCAGTGGGCCATCGCGGAACTCACCGCCAGAAACAGCCCAGGGGTACTGGAAATGCCAGCGGTGTAGAACATTGCATCCGCATTTGAATGCCTCAAATCCCTGTGCATAGTGCGCACCCGTTTCAACCCAAAGAACCTTTTTCAACAATGAATCCCAATCCCCAGGACGACTCCCAGCCTGCCGCCCCCGTTGCGGCCGATGAGACTAACCCGGCTGTTGAACCCGAAGCCCAGCCCGATCCTCTTGCTGTTGCGCAGGCGGAAATCGAGCGCTGGAAGGATCTGGCCTACCGCAGCCAGGCGGAACTGGACAATTTTCGCAAGCGTACAGCCCGCGACATGCAGGAGGCCCGTTCCTACGCCAATGCCGACTTGTTGCGCAGCCTGCTTTCTATTCTCGACAATTTCGAGATGGGTATCGAAGCTGCGCGTGCTGAGTCCGAGAAGTCTGTGATCTTCATGGGCATGAGCATGGTGCAGCGTCAGGTGAAGGACTTCCTCACCGAGCAAGGCGTGACGGAAGTGGAAGCGCTGGGCAAGCCTTTTGATCCCAATGTGCATGACGCTGTGGCCCAGGAGCCGAGCGCAGAAGTGGCGGAAGGGGTGGTGCTGCGCGTGGGCCGTCGCGGTTATCGTATGAAGGAGCGCCTGCTGCGCCCCGCGACGGTGGTGGTCTCAAGCGGCCC
>JAQGPI010000542.1 GCA_028293175.1 Verrucomicrobiaceae bacterium
TACATAGTAGGCCGGAGACATGGCGTGCGGAATATTGGGCGAGGTAGCGTGCCAGCGCAGCCCGGTGTCCTGCCAGATCATGTTGCGATTCCAGCCCTGCATCTTCGCCACGTTCACACGAGGCACCCGCTTGATCCAGCCCTTCGCGGCGATCATCAGCGCCAGTTCGCCCGTTGTCATGCCATGCACATAGGGGACAGGGATCTGGCTGACAAAAGACTTCCATTGCGACTCCAGCGGCGGCCCCTCCACGCGTTGACCTCCCAGCGGATTTGGCCGGTCCAGCACCACGAACTCCTTACCCGCCTCCGCTGCAGCCTCCATCGAGACTGCCATGGTACTGATGTACGTGTAGCTGCGGCAGCCGATGTCTTGGACATCAAACACCAGCACATCGATGTTTTTTAGCATCCAGGGCTGGGGCTTGCGGTAATCTCCATGTAGCGAGTACACCGGCAGGCCGGTAACCGGATCGCGCTGGTCGCGTACTTTTTTTCCCGCCGTTTCAGTGCCAAAAATTCCGTGTTCCGGGCCATACAGGGTGGTGAGATTGGCACCCAAGGCTCTTTTCATCACCACACGAGTCATTTCACCCCGTCCGGTGTAGGCCGTGTGATTGGTGATGAGGCCTACACGTTTGCCGCGCAAAAGGTCAAAGTTGCGGGAGGCCAAGACATCAATGCCAAGCATGAACGGCCCTCCACCTTGGGTAGGCGCAGCCGCGCCGGGAGATGCAGGCACCTCACAGCTCGTGAGCAGTGAGAGAAGGGCGAGAACGAGGACGCAAGGGTGTCTCATGGCGGGAAGCCGTATCATTGCGGCGGCATGAAGCGCGGTCAACTGCGCACGGCAAGACTATTGACGCCAGGCGGAGGACTTTGGATGGTGAGCGGGTGAAGAAATCTTTGATGCTCCCCATCGCCGTATCAGTAACCGTCACGGTGGCCTATGTAGTCAGCACCTTTCTGTTTATGCAGGGGCTGCCAGCCCACCTTGCCACTCACTTCGATGCCACCGGACGCCCCAATGGATGGATGACCAAAGCGGAGACCATCCGGTTTGACCTGCTCATGGGCTTGGGCATGCAAGCCCTGCTGATTTTACTATTCAGCATTATGCGCTTCATCCCTGCTCGCTTCGTGAATATGCCGCACAAAGACTACTGGCAGAAGCCGGAGAATTTCCGCACTGCCTGCACCTATCTTGCACGCTACGCGCTGTGGCTGGGCAGCCTGATGCTGTTGTGGATGATTCTCCTTAACTACCAAGTGGCGGAAGCAAACCGCGCCCTCTTGCCCCACCTTGATCCCTCTGGTTTCGTTGTCGCGATGAGCACTTTCGCGGCCATGTTGGTCATCTGGTTTATCTGCGTCTGGCGGCAGTTTCGTGTGCCGGCCGAGACAACAAAGGCACGATAGGCCGGTGATTACTTTTTCTCCAGGCTCACTAATCCCGACAGCACATCTGTTGTGAGGATCGTTTGCGGCAGCACCTGCGGGCGCTTTGCCAAGAGGAAGTAACCGCCGCCGACCCAACCAGCGGAATCCTTCACGATAAGTCCGTAGTACAAACTGGAGCGCGTGATCTTCAGCCCTGAAGGCGCTGCTGGATTGGTGTCAATAAGACGGAAGCTTCCGCTGATGGCCCCTGTGGTAGGATTCACCACCAGAGTGGTCAGGCAGGGGTTGGAAGGCTGGCGAACAACGAATCCGCCGGTGCGAATGCGCACATCAATATCGGGTGTCGTCACGGTATCCCCAACGCCGCCGTGGGAGAAGGCAAGACGGGCATTATAGTCGACACCGTTGTCAGCCAGCCCCATCACTACGGCCGGGGCCTTGGGGGGGATATAACGGGAACCGAAGGCGGTAAGGTCTAGTCCAAAACCATTCTTATAAACACGAGTCGCGGTTGCCGGACGAATCCATTTCACGTTGCCAACAAGCGTATTATCCGAATGGTCAGGTGCTACGCCTACGGTAAGTTGGAGGGACCCGCAAACGCTGCCTTTGCCACTGTAGAGCGCCTGATAGAGCAGCACCTCTCCATGGGGGCCGCAGAACGTCGGACAAGTAAAAACGGTGCCGTCTGTAACCCGGCTCACGATCGTGAGCCCGCCAGTGGCCGCGACGGTAAAGAAGCCATAACTCATGCCCTGGGGAATTGTTTCAACGCCATCCTGGGCGGCAGGTATTGTCATACCAAAGGTGTAATAGCCAGCGAAAGCCCTGAGGGCCGCCAGTTCACCCGTGGCGGTGGTGGTCCACTTGTTGCGCCAGGCACTGAAGGTGGTAGTGGCCGCCCCCTCCGCGATCTGGGTGTTGATGAGCATCTGATTAGTGTAATCCACGTCGAAGCTGAGTGTGAGCGGAGGAAGCGCACCCGCACGCTTAATGGTGCTGACGCCATGCGGCAACTGCGCGCCAGTGATATCCGTGACCAGAGCGCCGACAAAGCTGTAGGCGACGGCTCCCAGGGTCGCCTTGCCGGTGTAACCTCCTGTTGCTGCAATAGTGATATCGACACGCCCTCCAAGCGGAACCGCAGGGGTGGCGCTGGAGGTGACCGGGCCGCTAAAGGCCCCTACGGTTCCTAATGGCAGCGGCTTCACCTTGAGCGTTGTATTGATATAGCCGGCACCCTTGGCATTGCCCACGCTGAGCCTTATCGGGTAATTATGCTCTGCAAGCAGTGCCACGGCTGGTGTACCGCTGATGTCTCCGGTTGCGGGATTGATCTTGAGGCCCACAGGCAGCGTCACCGCCCCAAACACCGTGGGCGTGCGGTCAGCCGACCCATCGTAAGGTACATGAGGCGCTGAGTAAGGGCTGCCCACCATGGCGGTGGGGAGTGTAACCGCTGGCACGCTGATCAGGGGTGCTGAGCCATACACAATCAACTGTGCGGTGGCGACAAGGCTACCACTGGGCGAAAAGCCGGTGCACTGATAGGTGCCCGAGTCATCAGGCGAAACTCTGCGCAAAAGATTGATCGTGAGTGTCTTGGTATTGCCGCCCACATAACGCGTATCCGCAGGCAAAGGGCCGCCGTTCTTCGTCCAAACGAAGTTGGTGAAAGTACCAGCAAAGGCGGCCGGTAGAATGGCGCGGCCGCCGACTGGCAGCTTGTAAACCTTCGGAATGGCATCCACCACATTGAGCATCGCATTGGCACTGGCAACAGACCCTACGATGTTCTTCACCACCACGGAATACAATCCGCTGCTGGCGAGAGTGACGTTGGAGATCGAGTAGGAATCGGCGGTTGCGCCAGCGATGTTCACTCCATTCTTCCTCCACTGATACGTGAAGGGCCCGGTGCCCGAAGGGTCGACCTGGAAGGTAACCGGTGAATTCACTTCGACCGACTGACCGGCGAGCGGCGCGGCAAACGAAACCGGACTGTTAACCGACAATTGGACAGCATCGCTGGTGTCGGTGCCCGCAGGATTTGTGACGACCACATCGTAGCTGCCTTCATCGGTCTCAACAGCCTTCGCAATAGTGTAGCTTGCGGCAACAGCGTTAGCGATATTCTGGGTGTTTTTGCGCCATTGATAGGTGAGCGGCTTGGTACCCATGGCTGCCACGATGAAGGTCACAGGGACGCCAGGGTTCACAGCCTTCGGCAGCGGCTGTGTCACAATGGTGGGGACGACTTGCGCCACTCCGGAGACCGTCACATTAAAGACGGGATGAATCGGATCATTGCTGGCGATATGCAGAGCAGCGATGCGCGTCCCTTCGGCGGACGGAGTAAAGGTGACATCGAAGGTGACGGAGCCGCCAGGTGGGACGAGAGGCAGGACAAGGAGATCATTCAGACTGTAGTCACTGGCATTGACCCCATCTTTGGTAATGGTGAGCCCGGTGAGATTGGCGTTGCCATGGTTCTTCAAGGTGAAGGTCTTGGTAACGGTGCCAGGCACTACTACAATACCGAAGCTAACAGGCCCGCCAAAGGCGATGGCTGTGCCAGCCGGAAACTCAACACTGAGTGCTGGCGACAGGCCACCGTATTCCGCCATGCCGACGTCCACGGCAGCACCGCTCACGCGACCGTTCTTAAAGAAGTCGGTTTCCCCTGCAGCCGGTATGAACGAAGGGCTGCCCTTGTCCTTGGCAGGAGAAGTGGAGATCAGCGCAAAATCAGCAGCCACAGCAGGCGCCGCTTTCGAGAACAGCCCAGTCGAGGCGCTCACGAAGGTGGAGTGGGTATCCTGACCTGATCCTGCCAACCAAGCACTATAGCCGTTCTTGTCAATTCCCCCCCACTTGAAGGCCGCATTCCCAGAAGTCGTGCCGCTGTACAAGTTGTAGTCGATGGTGCTCGCAGGGAACGAGTTATCCGAACTATCGATCTGGATGAAACGCGGGGCGGTGGAACCGCAGACGATGAGGTTCTGCTTGATCACCGTGGTCGAGACATGGTGCTGCACCTCGATGTTGCCGCCGCCGCCGTTGGCAGTGTCGTTCTTATACAAG
>JAQGPI010000543.1 GCA_028293175.1 Verrucomicrobiaceae bacterium
CGGTATCGAGATAGCGGTAGTTGACAGAGGCGCAGGAGACGCCGGATTTCAGCATTTCGGCGAGCTTGGCATCCGGCCAGTAGTTCTCCTTGCTGCCCGCACGGAAGCCGCCGCCATGGATGAAGACGACGAGAGCGGTAGGTTTGTCCGCCTTGGCTTTCCAAAAATCGAGCACGTTCCTTTCATGCGGGCCGTACGCTATGTTGATCATGTCCGGCTTGATGGCATTGGGTGAATCCGCACCGTTGCGGCCTGCCGGCTTCATCTTGGCCAGGAAGGCGCGTGCCTCATCCATGGTGAGAATGCCGTCCTTGTTGGTATCGGCCTGCGGGAAGCGCTTCAAGCCGTCGCGCAGCTTGTCATTGTTTTCAGAGGTCTGGGCAAAGCTCAGGACAGGTACCAGCGACAGCAAAAGAGGAATGAGGAAATACTTCATGGAAAGCGAGGAAGGCTTGAACACGAGGCTCAGCGATTGGTTGCTATTTCAACCAGCGGTTCATCCAGTCTACGGTCTTCTGCCACATTTCCGGCAGGTACACATGGCCCACACCGGGGTAGATGGCGTTGTCAAAATGGCTGCGGGCTTCCTTGCCGTGGAGCGCATACACGCGCCCGACGATGTCGCCCAGCTTGCGCACCCCTTCCACCGGTGAACCACCGTCCTGATCGCCAGTCATGAACAGCATGGGGCGGGGCGCACCGCAGGCGATCACCGCCTCCGTATCGAAGTGCTTCAACATCCCGGGCACAAAGTAATAAATTCCATGCGCGAGCAGCATCCCATGTTGTATCAAATCTTGATATCGCGTCATGCACGCCACGCAAACCGCCGCCTTGGGCCGGTCATCCAGAGCCATTAGCCACCAAGCGCGCGTGCTGCCCATGCTGATGCCGGTGACACCAATACGCGAGGCATCGACTTCCGGGCGGCTGCACAAATAATCCAGGGCGATCTGGTCATCGCGCACGATCATGCCCCACAGGCTGCGGCCCATCCAAAGCTGGAATTTCGACGCGGTCATCTCGCCTGCGGAACCTTTGTTCGCCGGGCCGTCCGGCCCCTGGCCGTTGCGCTCACCAAAGCCATAGGCATCAATTCCCAGCACCACATAGCCCTGCTTTGCAAACTCGGGTCCCGCTGCTACCGGTGTTGCATTGGTTTGCAGCATCTCCTGCTTGCCCACGTCGTACTGGCCGCCGTGCCAGTGGCAGTACAGGATGGTCGGAGCCTTATTGGAAGCCGTTGCGGACTTGGGCAGGAAGCAATAGCCGCTGACAATTGCACCCGCTCCATTGTCGAAGCTGAACTTCTCCAGCCAGTAGTCGCCCTGGTCTTCGCGGGACAACGTTTTCACCTCAAGCGGCGAAGGTCTCGGCGGCAGATCGCCTAACATCGAAGTTAGTGTGGCGCGAATCTCCGTGCGCTTCTTGTTCCAAGCGTCCACATCGGCAGGGATGTCGAGCGCCGGTACTGGCGGGCTAGCGTCGAGCCATATCTGCCCTTGGGGTTGCAGCGGGCGAGCGGTTTCAGCCATGGTATGAATGCAGGTGAAAACCAGGAAGGTGAGGGTCAGGTGGCGGAATCGCATTCCCCTACAACGCGCGTTGTGGGGTCAGCGTTGCAGTTCGCAGCGCATGCGTTGCGCCACCAGCAGCGACTTGAAGCGCTCATAATCCGATTCGCGTGTGCCGCTGACCAGTGCGTAATCATACGCTGGCCAATGCTCCATTTCGGCGATGGCATTTGTCAGACGCAAGTCGAGCGCCGCCTGGTTTTCGGTACCGCGTCCAAAAAGCCGCTGGCCCAGTTCTTCTGAGGAAGGCGGCAGCACAAACACCTGCACGAGGCATTGCTGCACGAGCTCATCCAGGCAGGCGCGCACCTGGGCCGCGCCTTGCACATCAATGTCCATCATCACATCCACACCGCGCATCAGGTTGTCCTTCACGAAGCTCTTCAGCGTGCCGTAGCGGCGGCCATGGACTTCCGCGTGCTCGAAAAACTCTCCTTGTTCGATGCGGCGGACAAACTCATCTTCACTCAGGAAGAAGTAGTCTTTGCCGTCCACTTCGCCTGTCCTTGGCGCTCGTGTGGTGCAAGAGATTGAGAAGATCGCCTCGCCTGCGTCGCACAGCTTGCGGCACAGCGTAGTCTTGCCAGTGCCCGAAGGGCCGGAAACAACCATCAAAACGCCGAGACGCGAGCTTGGAACCTGAAAGGCGGGAGAAGACATGGCTGCTAGTTAGACTGGAGCGCCAGCCGTTTCAACCGATGGAGCAATCACTTTGAACCAAGCCAAAAATTCCCGGTTGCCGTCGGTGCCTTTGATGGAGGACTCGGTGATGCCCTTCCACTCTAGCTCAGGACGGGTGCGCACGAAGGCTTCAATCTTGTCACAGGCCTTTTGATGAGCGGCAGGGTCCCGTACTATGCCGCCCTTGCCCACTTCATCGCGCGAGAGTTCAAACTGCGGCTTCACGAGCACTAGGGCGTCGGCAGCGGGATTGAGAATGGCGATGGCCGGAGGCAGCACCAGGGTGAGTGAGATGAAGGACACATCCGCCACCAGAACATCCACGGTTTCGCCCACATCCTCGGGCTTCAGATGGCGCACATTGTAGTTTTCCCGGGAATGCACGCGCGGATCGCTACGCAGCTTCCACACAAGCTGGTTCGTGCCCACGTCGAAGGCATGCACACGGCGCGCGCCGCGTTGCAAAAGACAATCGGTAAAGCCACCGGTAGATGAGCCCACGTCGATGGCGATGCGGTCCGTGACATCAATGCCAAAATGAATCAGCGCGCCTTCCAGCTTGAGGCCGCCCCGGCTCACGAAGCGCGGCGGTTCTTTAATGGAAAGCTCGGCACCGACATCAATCAACGTGCCTTGTTTAGTCACAGGCTGGCCCCCGACCATTACTTCACCCGCCAGGATCAAGCGTTTTGCCTGTTCACGGGAGGGTACGAGCCCGCGCTGTACGACCAGCAAATCCAACCGCTCTTTGGCCATTGGCTAGCGGGCCGTCACCATGCCAATGACCTCGTCGCCCGCGCGCAGGGTTACACCCGAGGGCACGGATTTAACATCCAGATCAGCAACGGCTTCGGTTTCATCCACGCTGCTGACCCTGATGCGGCCTACAACTGAAGCATCGCGGCGGACATCGAATTTTTGCCCTTCCTTGAGTCCCTGCTTCGATCCTGAGGAA
>JAQGPI010000551.1 GCA_028293175.1 Verrucomicrobiaceae bacterium
AGCGAGTCATCATCGTCATCCGCTGCCTTGGAAACCAGCATGGTCGTGGTGCTCTTGGCTTGGAAAGAAGGAAGGCCAAAGGGGGCCGCAGGGGCGTCGTTTTCCGCTGTATCGGCCGTCAGTTCCGCCATCGCGGCTTCCCTGCGCTGCTTCACCGACAGCAGATGGTAGGCGCCCACCGCCCCAACAAGACAGAATACCTCTGTGTAGTAGGCACGATCCAGCATCCAGCCCGAAACAAACAGCCCCATCAGGAGCGCGAACAGGGAACGCCGACATCGCTCCATGGTAATGGACAGACCCTTGTACTGGATCAGCGAGCGAGCGCACGCCAGCAGCATGCCGATGTAAAGGGTCAGCCCCACGGGACCCAAGTCGCCGCCCACCATCACGAAGGCGCTGTGCGGTGCCTTTTCATTCAGCACGCCATCAGTACGAATCCAGGCGTGGAAGTTCTTGTAGCCCATGCCTGTGGAGTGGGTCTGCGTCACCGTTCGCGCCATTCCCCACGCGAGCATGCGGCCCTGCACGCCTTCTTCACTGCCAATGCGCTTGAGCTGCTCCATACGGGGCAGCATGGCGAGGATAGTGCCGCCCATGGCCAGTGCCAGGAGACCCACAATCACCTGCACAATGAGCTTGCGGCCAAACAAGACAGAAACCAGGAAGCTGATAGTACCGGAAATGAAGGCACCCTTCGACTGAGTCGGAATGATGGCCCATAATCCGAAGGCAAACAGCAGCGCCGTACGTACCCGGTTGAGGGCCGAACCGGACCAGAACCAAAGAAAGTACCCCAAAGGCAGGATCGCCACGAGGGTATGGCCCATGGCGTTGGGATTGTTCATGGTGTAGGTGCCCAGGCACCACCGGCCTTCCATGGTATCGATCAGCGCCCGGGCATTGGTGAAGTCCAAACCGGCCATCGTTATCGCCACCATGCAGAGAATGCCGATCAGCGCGCCCAGCCACCAGCGCAAGTAGCGCTCCAGCAGTTGTTCAGTGGTCAATGTGTGCAGCCCTAGAAAGGCAAACACCACCAGCACTCCCAAATCCGTGAGGGCCCCCATTGGCTCAACCGCAGTGAAGACGACGTAGCCCAGGAAGATCACCAGCGCCCACTCTTGCGGCGAGCTCATGAACCGCCAGCGGGGCTCATCACGGCTGCGCTGCATCAGGCCGATGATGCCACCGGCCACCGCCAGCTTGACCATGTTGAAGCCCGACATGCCCGGCATCCAGTCCTGGGGACGGATGTAGTAAAATAGCAGCAAGGTGACGATCGACGCAAAAGCCATAGACGGGAGACGACTGCCCGGCCCGGGCTTCAACTGAACCCTGCAAGGACACTCGCGGCCCGATCCTTACCCGGATTGGCGACAAAGACAAATGGACTCTCCATCTCCCTATCACACGCAAATTGCCTTGCCCTGCCCCGGTGCTTTCGGTCAACCTCTCGCCCTCGATTCTTGGTTCTCACTCTCGCTCTTTCGTGACTTCCCCCACCCCTCTTAGCCTCAGCTGGTCTGGCCTCACTGACAAAGGCCGCTTCCGGGCCAATAATGAAGACGCCTTCCTGGCTCTGAACTTCGATGCCAGCGAGGTGCGTTTTCTTGGGAAGACAGGTGCCGCCAGCCTTGCCACCGCTGATTTCGTTTTCGCGGTGAGCGATGGCATGGGCGGGGCTAAAAGCGGCGAGTTTGCGAGCCGGATCGCTACCGAGCGCATCACCCGTCTGCTGCCGCGCAGCTTCAAGCAGTCCGCCGCTGGCCTTGACGCCGGCGCGGGCGATATTTTGGGGGAGCTGTTCACCTCGATTCATGCTGACTTGCTCAGGCTGGGCCGCTGTTATGAGGAATGCCGCGGCATGGGTGCCACGCTTACGCTTTGCTGGTTCAGCCCAGGCGTCATGCATTTCGGCCACGTCGGCGACAGCCGTCTCTACTACCTTCCCATGGGCGATGAGCCCCATCAGCTCACGCACGACGATTCCTATGTGGGTGAACTCCGCCGCAAAGGCCGGATCAACGAACGCGAGGCGCGGCAGCATCCCAAGAAGAACGCCCTCACCCAAGCCCTCGGCGCCGGGCTCGCCTCCATTGAACCGCATGTGGGCACGGTACGCTACGAACCGGGCGACCGCTTCCTGATTTGCAGTGATGGCGTGATGGATGGCTACTGGGACCACGCTGTTGCTGACCTCATGCGCGACGGAGCATCGGCTTCCCAGATCGTCCATGGAGCGATTGCCGAAGGCAGCCGCGACAACGTCACGGCGCTGGTGATTGATGTGCTGGCTGAGCCTTGATTCCATCAAGGTTGCAGTTCGACGTTAGCCACGCCCGCCGTGCCTGCATGAAACACGTTGTTGGAGAAATGCATGCCGCGTGGGCCATTTGACCCGTCCTCGATGATCACCACGTACTTGTAGAGTGGCGCTCCGATGCAATCCACTACGTTGCCCTGAATGACGACATCCATGAGCGGCGGATTTTCCACCTTCTGCCCATGGTCAAACTTGAATGGCGAATGCCCGTCGCCCCAGATCCAGTGGGCATCGCCTTTGCCGAACTCAGAGATGATGTTGTTGGCAATGATCGAGCCGCCGTCCGAGTTCTCCGGCGTTGAGGCCGCACCCGGCATTAGGCCGATGGCCCACAGGTCGTTGCGCAGGAACTGATTGCCCGTAATCAGCACGTTGCGTGAACCGTGCATCGCCTTCATGCCGATGAAGGCGTTATCCACGATATTCTGTGATACAATGATGTGGTCGCAATGCAGGTCGATCCCCTGGGCCGCATTTTGCACATGGTTGCCGATGAGCCGGGTTTGGTCCGCGACGGATGGCGCATTCACCACAATGCCCGAGCCCTGGTGCCAGTTGTCCACGTACTCCGCATCCCACGTTTTCTGGTTCATGAGCGGCGGCTTCTCAGCCACCTTTTTGGTGAACTTGCCCAGGCCAAACTTCTCTTTGATCGCCTGCGTCGGGCGCAGGTTCCTCTCCTCCACGCGATTGCCTTCAATCAAGGAACCCGTGCTATAGCTCACCGAGATGCCCGTGCCATCAATGCAGCGAAAGGCGTAGCCGTAAAGGTCCTTGGAAGCGGTGCGGTCGTCGATGCTGATGCATGTGTAATTGCGCACCAGGCAATGACTGATGCGCGTATTCTTGCTCTCGCGCACCGTGATCGCACCAGCGGGCGAGTGGTTTTCGAGCACCCGCACATCGTCGATCACCAGATCGTGGCAGTCGGAGGCGATGAGACCTTCCTTGCGTCCGTCCATCTTTCCCTCTGCCCTGGTAAGCGTGAGATCTCGCACCTGCGCAAAGCTGGCGTGCTCGACTTCAAGAATCGGCTGCTCGGGATTCGAAGCAATGATGCGCCCAGGCCCGAACAGCCCCGCATGGTCACCATGAATGCGGATCTTCTCCGTCGTGGGATAGTCCCCTGCCGGCACGAAAATCATCCGCCCTGGATTCGCATCCAGCGCCGCCTGAATCGACGGATAAGCGCTCACCGAAAGGTCCGCAGCCCCGGCAAAGGCGTTAGTGCAAACAAGCAAAGCGAGGACAACCGGCAAAGGAGAAACAGCAATCGCCCGATGGCGGCGCATCGCGATGATAAGCACGAGGCCGCAGATCGTGCCGACCGGGATCTGCTGGAGGAAGAAGATGCTGACAGCCACCATGACCATGCGGAACCAGCGCGGGCGGTAACGCAGCGGCACCCAGGCAATGTACAGCAGCGCCGTCGGAATGGGTATCCAAATGCTCCGGCTCACCACTGTGATGATGGCCTCTCCCACCAGTTTCCCCATCATGGTCGGGTCCAGGCTGCCGCCCGACTCCCTCGCTCCCATGACTCCCGCCGAAACCAGCACTTCAAGGCTTTCGATCAAGTCCCACAGGTAAAGCGCCGTCAGCACCAAACCGGCGATGGCAACGAGAAGCGGGAGGTGCTTCGGCATGGGCTTCCCCGCAATTTTTGGTTTGATCCGGTCGGATTCAGTCGGATCCGCCCCTGTTTTCTCATTTATGACGTGTGAAGGGGAATCCATGGTGAGACAATATAATCCTTCAATCCCACGCCTGCTAGAGGCTCTCGCCGCGAAATTTGCAACTCCAGACGGGTAGTGTCCTGCACCTCTCTTAGTTCACAGGCTATTCTTCGTCCAGTGAACGAAGCGACTCAAGAATCTCCGCCTCCTACATGCCCTCTTTATGAACGGCGCTCATGATGTCGTCATGCCTCAGCCCGGCACTGGCTACGTCACATGCCTTTTGATGAACCTGCGCCCAGGCCTCTTTAGTGATGGGATGCAAGCTCATGGAGCCATCAGGCTATCCTGTTGCCCTTGGCATCACAAGGCACGACTTCCAACACCGCGCCTTCTCGCGCGGAAAAAGCCCCGCAAAATTCGCTCCCAATAGCGGAGTCCAGCACCACTCTGAACTTACCCTCGGCCGCGAACTCTTCGGGGCTCGATAATCCCAGTTCAAACAAGATGTTCTCCGGAGTGAATTGATCGAGCTCAGCATCGGTAATTCCTTCGAAGCCTAGCCGGACCAAATGGTGTTTCTCCAAGATGTAGAAACCCTTTTCATCCACTGCATTTGTCATCACCCACCAATGCAGCAGCAGCTCCAGAGAGTCCGGTCTTGTTGAAGGTCCAAAAGCACGCACGTTTGCATCATGGAAGCCCGGCCACCAGCCAAAGGCATGCACGACAGCTTCGTAGTTTTTCAAATAAACAGGAGAGGTTCCTTCATGACTCATCGGGGCAACGCATCGCCTCGTTCGCCAACCATAGCGAATGATTCATCGGTCTGGTGAAACTTCCCACACACCGAAAGATTGCCAGAGCCCGTCACTTTTGCTTTCCTTTCATTCCATCATGAGCACCCGACGCCAATTCATTTCTACTGCCGTGGCCGCCAGCGCCGCTTCCGCATTCGGTCAGCAAGCCGCGCCAGCCAAGGCCCCGCGCCAACTGAAAAAGGCCATCATGCTTGGCACTCTGAGCATCAAGGGCACTTTGCAGGAGAAGCTCAAGGCGGCGAAGGACGCGGGCTATGAAGGCGTGGAACCGAACGGCGGCATGAACAACCAAGAGGTGTTGGATGCACTTGGTACCACAGGCTTGGAAGCGGCAAGCGTGTGCTGCCACACCCATTGGAAACAAACGCTCACGGACAACGATGAAAAGATCCGTGAAGAAGGTCTGCAAGGCGTGCTCACCACCCTGCGCGATGCCAAGGCCTATGGCGCTGCTTCCATTCTCGTCGTGCCCGGCACAGTGAGCGAGACCGTGCCCTACGATGTGGCCTGGGAGCGCTCCATCACCCAAATCAAGAAGGCTGTGCCACTGGCGAAGGAACTCGGTGTCCACATCTCCATTGAGAACGTGTGGAACAACTTCATCCTCAGCCCGTTGGAGGCGGTGAGGTTCCTTGATGAAATCGGTGATCCTATCGTAGGCTGGCATTTCGATATCGGCAACGTGCTGCGCTACGGCTGGCCCGAACAATGGATCAAGGTGCTGGGCAAGCGGATCAACCGCATCCATGTGAAGGAATTCGACATTGAGAAGATGAAGAAGGAAGGGCTCTACAAGGGCTTCGACTGCGACCTGACGGAAGGCAGCAACAACTGGCCTGCCATTATGAAGGCGCTGGATACCGCCGGCTATACCGGCTGGGCGATCAGCGAGCAGCGCGGAGGCCAGATCTTCACTGGGTTGCAGAAGCTGACAGCGGCGATGGACAAGATCATTGCGATGTGAGGCACGAGTAGCCCAGTTGCGGCGCAACTGGAACCGCTTCACCAGTTGCGGCGCAACTGGCTACTCATCAAGGCACCTCTTCACCCAAATACGCAGACAGGCTTTTGCGCAGTTCTGTTCGGGCTCGGAATAGCAGGCTCTTCACGGCGGGCAGTGACATGCCAAGAATCTCACACAGGTCCTCATACGGCGTGTCTTCATAACGCCGCAGCACCACCGCCATCCGCTGTTTTTCCGGCAGTGCGGCGATGGCCGCATCCAGGGCGCGCTCCAGTTCGTCCTGCTGGCTGATCGTATCCGCGCCGGGGGCCAGCGGGTGCTGGATCTGGCGCGGCTGGTCATCGTACATCGGCTCATCCAGTGAGACCTCCTTGCGTCGGCCACGCTTGCGCATCTCATTAAACACCAGGTTGCGCGTGATGGTGTAAAGCCAGGTGGTAAATTTCGCCGTGGGCTCGTAGCGCGGGGCCGATTTCCATACCCTTATGAAGACCTGCTGGGCCACATCGTGCGCATCATCTACATTGCCCAGCATGCGGGTGACGGTGCCAATCACCGCGCCCTGATGCAGTTCCACCAGCGACTCAAAGGCCCGCATATCCCCTTCCCGCGCTCGCAGCATAAGCCGCACGCTTTCCGGATCCGACGACTCATCCACCGCGCCAAGCGGGGCAGGTTGAGCATCGGGAGTCGACCATTCCAAGTCCGGCATGAGTGAAAAAGACGAAGGCAACGGCATGCTAACGGCGAACATGCCGCCTGTAAACCACCAGGAAGTTTGTTGGTTTTCCGTTTTATCGTTTTCCCGGCGGTTGCGTGGGAAGGACCGAAGGGGTGGAGGGACTGAGGATCGAACCGCAAACGGATCCCAATGGACGCAAATAATACCATCGAAAGCAGGGCTTAGGATGCTTATTGAGGAGTTCCCATTTGCGTTCATCCGGTTCGATTTGCGGTTCCAGCTTTCAGGCCTCAGGAGTGTTTATCTCCAAGCTCAACCGAAAACGGAACACGAGCAAACGTCACCCAACGACCAGCTTCGCGATGTCGTCGGCTGTGGAGACCATCACCTGCGCGCCGTTGTCGCGCAATTCTTGTTCGGATCGAAAGCCCCAGCGCACGCCGATGCGCAGCATCCCGGCATTCACACCGAACTTCATATCCACACCCGAATCGCCCACATAAGCGCAGCGGTGGATGTCCACTCCCAGCGTCTCGGCTAGTTCCACCGCCCCTGCTGGATCGGGCTTGCGCGGTACATGATCGCGCTGGCCCAGCACGCCATCAAAGGTCGTCTTGCCAAAGAAATGGTCGCAGCACAGCACGGTGAAATGATGCGGTTTGTTCGAGATCACCGCCACCTTCAGTCCGCGATCACGCAAGGTAGTGATCAGGTCCACGATGCCTGGATAAGGCTGTGTCTTGTCATGCCACAGCTCCTCATAATGCCGCTGGTACTCGGCCACGCAGGCATCCACCGTCGGCTCGTCTTTTACTTCATCCGGTAGGGCCCGCAACACGAGCTGGCGTACGCCGTCCCCTATGAAGGCATTGAAGAGCCCGGGATCGCGCCGAGGAAAGCCGCGATCATCCAGCATGCGGTTCACCGCCTCCGCCAAATCGGCCAGCGAATCAATGAGGGTGCCGTCGAGGTCGAAAAAGACGGCTTGCAGCGGTGAGGACGGATCAATCATGACATGGCGCTCTTGAGCGTGGGCAGCCTTGAGTGCAAGTGAAGAAAAGAGCGGCGCATGCGCCGCCATCTGCTTCATTGTCACACATGGACAGCCCCCCCGCAGCCCCAGGTGCCCCGCCGCCCGATCCGATTCTTTACCGCCCCAACGTCGCCGCCATCCTGCGCAATGCCGAGCAGAAGATTTTCGTGGCCGAGCGCATCAACATCCCCGGTGCTTGGCAGTTCCCCCAAGGTGGGGTGGACGAAGGCGAAGTGCCAGAGCAAGCCCTCTTCCGGGAAGTACAGGAAGAAATCGGCGTACCGCCCGAGCTCGTCCGCATCGTGCAACAACGCGGCGGCTACCGGTATTCCTTTGCTAAGGGGCGTCTCAAATACGGCCTCTTTGGTGGCCAGGAGCAGACCTATTACCTGTGCGATTATTTGGGCACAGATGCCGACATCCGGCTGGATGCCACGCATCAGGAATTCGCGACATTCAAATGGATCGAGCCAGCCGAGTTCAAACTTGATTGGGTGCCACGATTCAAACGGGCGGTGTACGCTGCTGTCATGCGGGATTTCTTTGGCCTGGAATTGCAATAGCAGCCGTGGGCGGGCCATGCCCGTATGCCTTTTAAACGTCCTGTGTCTTTTGTCCTGAGTGAAGTGGAACACAACAGCGCGGCACATCAAGCAAACGGCCTCCCAGGTGTGGAAAGGCTTGCAGGATCAGGCTGCCACGCGGTCGCTCGACCCCTTCCCGCTACGGCACGCGCTCAAGGATTATAACCTGGAGTGGTTCAAGGCCGATATGCGCGGAGGCACTGATGGTGCGCTGCTGGCCGTGCCCCAAGGCATGGCCTTCGCCGTCATAGCCGGTCTCCCACTGTCCTACGGTATCACATGCTCGGCAGTCGCCTGCATTGTCGGTGCCTTCCTGATGAGTTCGCGGCACTCGATCTACGGGCCCACCAACGCCTCGGCCTTCATGGTGGCCTCGTTCTTTGCCTCTTATCCGCACCTTGATGTGCTGGATTCCATGCCCATGCTGGTCTTTTTGGTGGGCATCCTGCTGGTGCTCGGCGCGATCTTCCGCGTGGCGGATTTGGGACAGTATATCAGCCGCTCGGTCGTAGTCGCTTATCTCGCCGGAGCGGGTGTTCAAATGTTTGTGCATCAGCTTCCCACTGTGCTGGGAGTGAAGCTGGATGAATCGAAGATCGCCAACGGTCAAGTCGCAGCCCGCACCCTGGTGGGCGAAAGCTGGCGTGTCACCGCTGCCCTTCCGCATCTGTCATGGACGAACCTGTTGATCTCCCTTTTCACCCTCGCCTGCTACATTTTTCTGCGGCGATGGCGTCCCACATGGCCTGCCATGGCCCTCACCCTTTGCACCCTCGGCATGCTGGTGCGCCTGCTACAAGTGTTTCATGTGAGCGTGGCGACGTATGCTGATGCCGGCTTTGACTGGCGGCACCTGCTTCCGCCATTTCCTGATTTTGCCAGCACCCAAACGGCTGCGCAGTTCAGCCAGTTGTTTGGCTTGGCCGTTGCCCTGGCCTTCCTGGCCATGCTGGACAATTCCTCAATGGCCCGCACCCTTGCCAGCAAGTCCCGCCACAACGTGGATGCCAATCAGGATATGCTCAGCCTGGGCGTGGCGAACCTTGCCTGCGCCTATCTCAGCGGCATGCCAGCTTCCCACTCTCTCACCCGCTCGGTGGTGAATTTTGAGAGTGGCGCGAAGACTCCCATCTCCGCCATCATCAGCGGCTTGATATGCCTTGTGGCCGCGCTCACCGTGGGGCCGCTTGTCGCTTATGTACCCAAGGCGGGCCTCGGCATGCTGGTCATTTGTGCTGCGGCCGGACTGTTCCATCGTCGCCAGATTCGCATCGCGCTCGCTTCTACTCATTCCGATGCCGCGGTCTTCATCATCACCTTCATCGCCTCATTAATGGTGCCGCTGCACGTGGCTATCTTCACCGGCATCGGCCTTTCCATCGTGCTCTACCTGCGCAAGGCCAGCCGCCCCTCGCTGGTGGAGTATGAGTTCAATCCTGAAGGCAACCTTGCCGAGGCAGGTAACCATGCGCGCCAGCATCCTTCGATCTCCATTGTGCATGTGGAGGGCGATCTGTTCTTTGGTGCCGCTGAACTCTTCCGCACTCAAATCCAGCGCACTTGTGCCGATCCTAATCTGCGCATCATCATCCTACGGCTCAAAAACGCCCGGCATCTGGATGCCACTAGCGTGATGGCTTTGGAAGAGCTCGTGGAAACCCTGCGCTCCAGCGATCGTGATCTGATTGTGAGTGGCGCGATGAAGGACGTGTATCGCGTGCTAAAAGACTCCGGCCTCGTGGAAGTGATCGGCCGTGAAAACATCTTTCCCGGCAGCCCCACCAATCCGAATCTCAGCACCCGTCACGCACTCAAGCGCGCGCAGGAACTGCTCGGTGGCCAGGAAGCGGAAGTGCGCATTTACTTCGATCCCTCCAAGGGAGTGTAGGAAGCTCAGCGCGACGGCAGCAGATGCTGGCTAAGAAACTTCAGAGCGCGTTCCGTGGCATCGGCGGCGGCAGTCTTGCTGAGCGCATGGCCTTCACCTTCATAGATCTTCACCTTTGGCGTGGTGCCCAAACGGCGAGCCTCACGTTTAAGCTTCGCCACTTGCTCCACTGAGACTCTTTTGTCTTCACTCCCATGCAGGACCAGCATTGGCGGGAAGCGCTTGGCCTTGCCTATCATTTTGTCAAAGACCCCACCGGATAGTTCCACCACTGCACGGACGCGCTTGTCGTCGAATGATTCGGAAACGGAAAGGAAGGCCCCCAGCGAATAGCCGTAGAAGCCTACCGCTCCCTTTTTAACACCCGGCTGCGTGCAAACAAAATCCACCCCATCGCGGACCGCCTCGTTCCACTCTGGCCACAGCTTCGTGATCACCCGGTCCCCGGTCTCCACAATGGACCCGGTGCGGTTGAGGTAGTGCACTTGATAAGCCGCCATACCCCGGCTGGCCAGCTTGCGGGAAAAGTCATTCATATCCCCCTTGCCAAACACCGCACCGCCGGAGCCATACAACACCAACACCGCTGGATGAGGCCCTGGAGTCGTCGGTAAAAAGGTATCCACCTTGATCTTACGCCCGCCGCTCTGGTACGAGGTCTTACCCTCGACAACGCCCGATGTACTGGCTTCGACCTGCGCAGAAACAAGGGCGATCAGGCCGATGACGGATAGCAGTGCAGGCAGCAGGCGGCGGGACTTCATTGTCTAAACTTTCGTCTATGGAGAGAGTACCGGCTGGATGAATCAAAATAAATCGTCTCACGCCAAATGCCGAGCGAGGCTCGATTGCAGGTGGCATTCCACCACGTCGCCCATGGTGGCCAGATGATCGAAGGCGTGGCTATGGTGGTATTCACCCAGCTCGCGCTTGAGCTGGTCCACCTTGGCGGCGGGCTCGGCGGGATTGTCGCGCATGCAGTCAAACAACTGCGTGATGCGGTCCTTTTCGGCCAGATAGCGGCGGGCGATGAGGCTGCGCTCCTCTTCCTGATACTGCTTCATCGTGGGGTAGTTCAGGCACTCGGAGCAGAGCTGTACTACATTGTAGTTTTCCTTGAAGAACTGCGGCAAATAGATGTTTTTGCGGCCCTCGTAGCTTTGCTGGTCGAAGTCGATGGCGCGCACCCGGTACTGCGTTTCCTCAAAGTCCGGCGTCATGTCGATCACCCAGTTGTAGGAGCGCATGTCGCCGAGCAGGCGCACGAAGCAGCGCTCGCTGAACTTCACAAACTCCTTCGCTACGCGTACCTTGTTGAGGTCGGGCCGCTCGAAATACTCGCGGATGAACATGTCGCCCGGTATGCCCGCGATATGATCTTCCACCAGGGTGCCAGCGTGGGCTAGATAGGTAATGCGGTTGGGCGAAAGCAGGTGCTCAAGCTCTAGTCCATAGAGGCGGGAGGCATCCGCCACCTTCATGTAAAAATGATCGTAGTTGTCGTTGTACTGGTTCACCACCCGCACGCGGAAAGGCTTTGAATTGCCGAACTCGCAGTAGTCCACGCGCTCCACGTAGAGGTGCGGCACGGCGTGCAGATCGCCGGTCTTCAGCAGCGAATAGATGCTGGTCAGCTTGGGCCATAGCTCCTGCTGAAAAGAGCGCTCATACAACACTGTGGACCAGTGCGTAGGCTCGCCATTGCGGTCAAAGAGCGGATAGCTCTGGTTGAATTCGCGCAGATCATCATAGGTGGCCGGCAGGGCGAAACGACGGCCAAACCGGTCCAGATACTCTCCCAGCCGGTCAGTGATCGGGAGGAACTCCTTGCGGCGTGTGATTTCAACCATGGGTCACCATGGGCACAACCGGCGGCGAGGCAACGCTGGTGTGCGGCGTTTTCGCGTTCTGACGGTGAAGGATTTTCAACGCAGGCGCCAGCGCTTCATTTCGCGCGCAGCTTGTCTCGCTCCTGCCGTGCTTGATACGCACTGACCTCCGCCTGGGTAAGCTTGCTTTGGAGCCTTCCAATGATGACTTCTTGGTCCTGAACGGTCTTCGTTAATGCCCTCGTCTTAATCACATCCGCAAAGGTCATCTCCTGCTTGGCAAGCTCCAGTTTCCTTCTGGCATCGTTCAACTCCTCGATGAGAGCCACCTTTTGCCCTTCCGTCTTGTTCACCTGTATTTGATGCTCGGCGTTGATAGTGGCGGCGGTCTTTTTCACGGACAGTTCCGCCTTCTCATTGACGTCCTCCACCACGATATTCAAGCCCAGCCTGTCGCGCAACGACTCGGGCAGTTGTGTCAGTTCCAGTTTCCTTACCCCATTGTCATGAGTGATAGTAACCGCGGCATCCGTCATCTCCTTCAAAACGACGTTATGATACTCCATGCCATCAACGGAAAAATCACCCACCCTCATTCCCGGCGCGCGGGTTCTCATGCCCAGCTTGTATTGAAGCTTGTAGTTCTCGAAATCCTTTTTGAACTTCTCCATTTCCCTGGCTTTGGCCTCCAGCGATTCAAGCAGTTTCGCGTTTTGCTCCTTCAACCGGGCGTTTTCCTCCCGAGCGGCCTCCACTTTGGAATCAAGCCGTTTCATCGCGGCCTGCGCTTGACTGTTGAGCCGCGATATCTGTTCAAGCTCAGCTTCTAAAGCCTTCGCTTTCTCAATGCTGGCCTGATCTGTGCAACCCACTAAAAATAGGCAGCCGACGATAGAGATAAGGGAAACCTTGAGGAGAGGAAGCATTGCCAGGAGGAACGTCTTAGTCAGAAAATCTTATTAAAACTGGTACCAGTAAACTTAATAACAAACATTAGTGCTGGCAAGTGGATTCGGAGATTTGGCACCCGGTTGAGGGTTGTCCTTGCGCCCATGCGATAAAGGGCTCACTGCAACACCGAAAGCATGTCTATCCAGCCTAGCTGCCTTGGTATCCGTATCGTTCTCGATCCATGACCGAATCCACACTCTCTTTCGACTTTGTTGTCATCGGCGGCGGCAGCGCTGGCTATGCAGCCGCTCGCACGGCCGTCTCCCTGGGCCTGAAAACCGCCGTCATTGACGGGGCTGAAGTCCTCGGCGGCCTCTGCATCCTGCGCGGATGCATGCCCAGCAAGGCGTTGATTGAATCGGCCAACCGCGCCATCAGCATCCGCCGGGCTGAGGAATTTGGATTGAAAGCATCGGCTGGTGCCGCCGACATAGCGGCCATACGCAAGCGCAAGCGTGTCCTTATCGATGATTTTGCCGGTTACCGGCAGGAGCAGTTGCAGAAAGGGACATTTGCGCTGCTGCGCGGAAGGGCTGCCTTCGCCGGCCCGAAAGCTTTAGAGGTGACGTTGAGAGATGGGGAGTGCCAGCGGGTCGAGTTTACGACTGCCTGCATCGCTACGGGATCGCAGATCAAAGTTCCCCCTGTCCCGGGATTGCAGGAAACCGGTTTTTGGACCAGCGACGAGATCCTGGATGCCGAGGCCTTGCCGGGCTCTTTCATTGTGCTGGGGGGCGGCGCAATCGCATTGGAAATGGCCCATTATCTGGAAAGCATGGGCCGGAGTGTGACGCTTGTTCAGCGTAGCAAGGGCGTTTTGACCAACATGGATCCTGAGTGCGGCGAGGTGATTGTGGAGGCCTTCCGCAAGCGTGGAATGAAAATCCATTGCGGTACTCATTTGCAAAGCGTGGAAAAAACTGCCGAAGGCGGCAAGCGTGTAACCTTCAAGACAGAGACCGATACAGAAACTGTGGAAGCGGATGAAATTCTGGTGGCCACCGGTCGGGCACCTTCCACCATGGGGCTGGGTTTACAGGAAGCGGGCGTCGTGCTAAAACACGGCAAGATTGAGGTCTCGCCCACCATGCAGACCTCACTGCCGCACGTATTCGCTGCCGGTGATGTGTGCAGCCCTGTCGATGTCGTTCATATTGCAATCCAGCAGGGAGAGATCGCCGCCCAGAACGCCGCCGCGTTCATCCAGGGCAAGGCATTGCCGCAAAAAATGGATTATCGCCTGGCCTTGTTTGGTGTGTTCAGCGCTCCACAGACCGCTGCCGTCGGAGCCACTGAAGAAGAGCTAAAAAAAGCCGGTGTGCCCTACCGCACAGCGAGCTATCCCTTTAACGATCACGGCAAGTCGATGGTCATGGGTGAAACAGAGGGCTTCGTAAAACTCATCGCTCATGCCACCTCGGGCGAAATTTTGGGTGCCTGCATCGTCGGCCCGGAAGCAACGGAGTTGATCCATGAAATCACTGTTGCGATGGCCTTCCGCTCAACCGCTGCGCAATTACTCGCCATACCACACTACCATCCCACGCTAAGCGAGATTTGGACATATCCCGCTGAGGAACTGGCCGACAGTGTTTCAGCCTCGTAAGTAGGTGATTAACAAGGCACGGAGCGTGCTAGCGTAATAGTCGAAAAAGTTTACACAAACGTTGACATTGCTTCCCGTGGGAGGTTACTGTTTCCCGCAATGCTCAAGCAAATCATCGGTCAATCCAGTGGCTCCGCAGAACGCGATGTTCGTCGTCCCGAGCCTGCCTCTGCGCCAGCGGCAGCTCCTGAACGTACACCCATGTCCTCGCCGCCAGCTTCACAACCCCAACGCGCCATTTCCCATTCTCCGTCTATGATGTCCTCCAGTAAAAACGTGCTAGCCAATGATGTTGAGATCAAAGGCTCCATCAAATTCTCGCATGACCTGATCATTGACGGCAAGATTGAAGGTGAAGTCCATTCCGACGGCAGTCTGACGGTGGGTGAAAACGCCCTGATCAAGGGTGAGATCAAAACGCGCTCCGTGACGATTTTCGGCAAGGTGGAAGGCAACATCACCGTGCAGGAACGCTGCGAACTGAAGACCAATGCCGTGCTGGTGGGCGATATCGCCGCTGGTACCCTCGCCATCGAAGAAGGTGCCACCTTCATGGGCCAGTCCCAAGTCGGCAAGCGTCCTGATGGTGCCAAGCTCGGAGCCCCGAAAGCCTAATTATTTATTACGTGTCCTGGGGACTCTTCAAAAAAAACCAGTCTCCGTCGCCACCGAAGAATCAAATCGAAGTGGTTTGCCCAGCTTGTGGCGCGGCCCAGTATGAGCCGCGCCTCGTTGTTTCAACGTTTTGCAGGGCCTGTGGCGTCCACTTGAGCATCGTTAAGAAGCGCGTCGTCGCTTCTGATGTATCAAAGTCGGGTGGCGGTCACAACTCGGCGATGGTGCCTACCAAGAATCCGGCACCGCCTTCCGCTAACCCTGGAAACGGCGTAGTGCCAGGCCCAAAGGCTGGCTCGGGCCCTATTACGCCCGGGCGCATGTTCGGCCTTGGCAGGGCTTCAGTGCCTTCAAAGACGCCAGCTAAAGCCGCTCCGCCTTTGCCCGATATCTCGGAAACCGGCGAACTGGGCCTCGGCATGATGCTGCAAGCCGCCAGCCTAGCCACCCCTGAGGCACTCGCACACGATCGTGAACCGGAAGCCAAGCCCGAAGCTGAGGACATTGAAGAGGCGGTGCCCGAAGAAGTCGCTATCGAGCCGGAGGAGCCCGCTGCCCGCCCCATCCCCGTCTCCGCCATGACGCGGCAGACCCCTGCCGCTATAGCTTCCGCCAGCCCTGTTGGCACCCTTCAGAAGATGAAGG
>JAQGPI010000552.1 GCA_028293175.1 Verrucomicrobiaceae bacterium
CCGCGATGGTGGTCGGGTAGAAACCGTCGCGGGCGGTCTTGATCGCTTCAGCATCCAAATCCGTGGCAAATATTTGCAGCACAGGCGCACTTTCCAGTGAACGCGCATGCTCACACAGCAGCATCGCGATGGAGTAGGCTTCCTCACCCGTGGCACAGGCCGCCACCCATACCCGCACCGTATCCGCTGCTGTCTTGCCTTTGAACAAGTCTGGAATCCTGGTGGCCAGTGCATCGAAGCAATCCTGATCGCGGAAGAAATTAGTCACGCTGATCAGCAGATCCTGAAGCAGGGCTCCGGCTTCGCCTGAATGGGTCCGCAGGTAAGACAAATAATCCCCTAGCTCAACGATCCCATTGACCTGCATTCGACGAGAGATTCGGCGCAAAATCGTCGCCCTCTTGTAATAGGAAAAATCACGACCGGTGCTGGTGCGCAGATAGGCGAGCACACTGCGCAGCTTTACCTCCGGCTCGTCCACCACCATCTGGCCAGCCTGGGCTGGATTTTCACCCTCTTCTGGAGGCAGCTTCAACAAGCCCTCGCGCTCGACGTAGCCATGAATGGCATCCGGCATGTCGCCGACCCTCAGTATCCAGTCCACCATGCCGGTGCCAATGGCGGCCCGAGGCATGCTGGAATGCTCGGCCTCCTCTGGATCCTGCGTGATGGTCAGGCCGCCGCGTTCCTTGATTCTCTTGATACCAATCGCTCCGTCTCCGTCTGCACCGGATAGCACAATGGCCACGGCACGGGGGCCATGCGTGTCTGCTAGGGTGCGGAAAAACAAGTCAACCGCAGCTCGTTTGCCCCGCTCTTTCGTCAGGGTCGTAAGCTTAAGAGAGCCGTCAATGGAGGTGAGGAATTTGCCGGGCGGAATCACATACACATGATTCGCCTGTGTTTTCACGCCGTCGGAGGCGGGTATCACCGTCATCCTCGTCACCCGCTGCAGCACCTCGGCGAGCAGACTTTCGTGTTCTGCTGAAAGGTGCACGACCACCACATAGACAAGACCGGTATCGGCGGGAGTGCTCCGAAAAAACTCCTGAAGGGCGGCTATGCTGCCTGCCGAGCCACCGAGCCCTACCACTCGCGCCATTTGGTAGCAGCGACTCGGCACGACATTGTCCATCTCGTCCGCCAGTTGTTGTTCCGCTATATCAGGAGCGGGGTCGCGGTCGGAGGCTGGGTCCCCATGCAGTGCCTCATGCAATGAAGAGCGGGGGGAAGACGACGAAGGTTCGGTTGGCATGGGAGAAAGTAGGCAAGCATTGCCTTTGAGCGAGAGGATTTGCCGTTTGTGGAAAGGATTGAAGTTGTCCGGCACCGGGCGTTTTCCCGGTCATTACACGGTGGAATGGCCAAGCCGGGCACGGCTCGCCGGCTTCCCCTTTCTGTTTGTACCATCGCGCACCATGTCGATAAGAGGACCATAGAATTTGGCTTTGCCGGTCCTTCGCAGCGGCCCACCGTTCTGGCTGTGCTTGGCGTGGAGAAGTTCTAGATAATCGCGCCGTCCGGCGGCGAATCTTTTAGAGAAAATCGACTCAGTTTTTTGGGGAAATTTCCAATATGAGGACTGATCGTTTTTCTTGCCACCATGTGGCGCTCTGGTTGCGAACCGCCTGGATGCAATCGCTTTCCCACATCACAGACGCTCAGTGGCGACCTTTGGCAAATCTTGTTACCGCGAGACTTTACCAGCAGTCAGACCCCGTGGGTTGCCTTGAACTAAGCAACGAATTGATGCGGCACCTGTTAAACCTTCCCGTGCCTACCAATTTCGATCTCGCGTTGCGGGAATATCATCAATCCCTGAAGCCGCCTGCATCGTTTGTGTTTGAGGCCAAGGAACAGGCTGGCAACCGCCCCCTCACCTATGTGTTCACACGGAGGAGTACACTTGGAGGTCTCTGAAGGGGATGTAGGGCTAAGAAGGCTTCTGCATTGCTCAGAGTGAGGCCAAAGGAAGGGCCCTCAAGCGGGCCTCCCCGATGAAACGCCTCATTTTTTGTGAGGCAAGAAGTTCTCCACCACATCCTTGAACGCCCCGCGGATCATGGCCGGAGCCGAACTGTCCCGGATCAGGGCCTCTGAGAATTTCACCGCCTGCTCAAAGGTGATATGAGGCGGTAGCGGCGGTACCTCGGGATCGGTATGAGCTTCGATGACCACCGGTCTGTTGGCAGCAAACGCTCCCTCCCAGGCCTTGGCCACCTGCTCCGGCCTGTCCACACTGATACTGCCAAGGCCGAGCATCCGCGCGTACTCAGCAAACGGAAAGGCGGGCACTTCTTGGGAGGCCTTGAATTTCGGATCACCTTCCATGATGCGCTGCTCCCAGGTCACCATGTTCAGATCGCGATTGACGAGGACTATGATGATCAGGCGGGGATCTGCCCATTCACGCCAATAACGGGCCACAGTCACCAGTTCGTTGATGCCGTTCATGAGCATCGCTCCATCCCCCACGCAGGCAATGGCCACGCGGTCAGGAAAGGCAAATTTAGCCGCTATAGTATAAGGCACACCGGGCCCCATCGAGGCAAGAGTGCCGGAGAGAGATGCCATCATGCCACGGCGAATTTTCAGGTCGCGTGCGAACCAGTGGACGACGGAGCCGGAGTCCGCCGTGATGATGCAGTTGTCTGGCAATCGCGGCGAGAGCTCCCAGAAAACGCGCTGGGGATTAATGGGATCAGCATCATTCATCGCACGGGCCTCCAAGACTTTCCACCACTTGGCTACGTTCGCCTCAATGGTCTTGCGCCAAGTGTCATCGGTTTTGATGTGGAGGAGTGGCAGCAGCCTGCGCAATGTTTCGGCGCTATCGCCCACCAGATTGACCTCCATGGGATATCGCAGCGACAACATGCGCGCCTCAAGGTCAATTTGCACTCCGCGCGCCTGACATTCCTTTGGCAAAAACTCAGCGTATGGAAAGCTCGAGCCGATCATGAGAAGCGTGTCGCAGTCTTCCATCATGTCCCAGCTTGGCTTGGTGCCCAACAGGCCGATGGAACCCGTGACAAAAGGCAGCGCATCAGGGAGTACGGCCTTGCCCAGCAGCGCCTTCGCCACGCCAGCCCCGAGGATGTCCGCCACGGCCACCACTTCATCAGTGGCTTGCAAAGCACCGGCCCCCACCAGGATAGCTACCTTCTTGCCGGCGTTCAGCACATCAGCTGCGCGTTGCAGGTCTTCGTCTCGCGGCACGACGATCGGTGAGTTGTATCCCACACCGCTATGGGCGGTGCCGTGTTTGCGCGGAGGCTCCGGCACGGCCGGCAATTCCTGCACGTCATTGGGCAAGATGAGACAGGTGACGGTACGTCGTGCCTGTGCAATGCGCACCGCTCTGTCCACCAAATGCCGCACGCCAATCGGTGAGGTGGCCATCGCCAGGTACTCACTCGCCACATCCTTGAACAACGACAGCAGATCCACCTCCTGCTGATATTCACTGCCGAGGGCTGACAGCGCCTGCTGCCCCACAATGGCAAGCACGGGCTGGTGGTCCATCTTCGCATCGTAGAGTCCGTTGAGCAAATGGATGGCCCCTGGGCCGGAGGTTGCAAGGCACACGCCCACTTGGCCCGTGAACTTCGCATGCGCGCAGGCCATGAACGCCGCCATCTCCTCGTGCCGCACCTGCACATATTCCACCGCTTCTCCGGCCCGTGCGATGGCTCCGATCACTCCATTGATGCCGTCACCGGGGTAACCATAGATGCGCTTGATGCCCCATTCGCCAAGGCGCTGAACAATAAAATCTCCGACGGTGGCACTCATATGCAGCCTCTTCGCATAAGCACCGTCTCCTGCGTGTCACCGACCGCATTCAGAGCGACCTCAAAAGTTTACAATTGATCATCTAGCTGGGCACCTTTGAGCGTACTTCCATGATGATGTGGAATCCCCTTTTGAAACCCGCTCTTGCTTGTGTTTTTCTTGCCTTTCTGACCTGTTCTATGCCCACCTTGCTTCACGCCGAAAGCGCCCGTTCCATAGATAGTTTTCAGAGCGGCGGCAAGCGCATCCGAATGGAAACCTTCCCCTCTCCTGCAGGAGAAAAATCGCCCTCTATCATTGTTCTGCACGGTTCCACAGGCGTGGAGTTTGCCAGCCGGTTCATTGTAACGCTCGCTCAGCAGTTTGCCCGCCAGGGTTTCACTGTGCACCTCGTGCATTATTTTGATCGTACCGGCACACAGTATGCCGACGACAATGCGATGCGTCTTTCGGCGCAAGCTTGGTTGAAGACCGTGCGTGATGCGGTCGCTTATGTTCACACCCAGCGCCCTGGCGCGGCCATCGGGCTGTTTGGCTACTCATTAGGAGGCTATCTTTCGGCGGCGGAATGCCTCGGCAACCCCCAGATAAGCGCTGCGGTGATCCTGGCAGGTGGCCTGGATGAAAAGACCGCGCCCAAAGATCGCCATGCCCTGCCTGTGCTGATTTTGCACGGCAGCGCGGACACTCGGGTACCGCTGGCAGAGGGACGCAAGCTGGAGACGGCAGTGAAGGAAGCGGGCGGAGCGCCCGAGCTGCATGTCTATCCCGGCGAAGGCCACATCATGTCCCTGCCAGCTTACGCTGATGCTGTGCTGCGCGGCACTGCTTTTTTCAAGGCTCACCTTGCGGCCTCTTAGGCGCAGAAAGGAAGAGATCGGGTCACGGCACCTTAACGCGATAGACCTCAAACGGTCCCTTCTGTTTGCTCTGGCCATTGTGATACTTGGGCATGCGATGAATCTGTGAGGCGGTGATGTATAGCCAGCCGCCGGGTCCCCAGGCCAGTGTATCTGGCCACTGCAGGCGGTCATCCTTCGCTACAGTCGTCGCCTCACGCGCGGCCGGGTCAAATTTGATGACCGCATTCTTCTCAATGGCAGTGAGATACACTGTACCATCGGGCCCCTCGATCATGCCATCCGGTTTGGGCGTCGCGCCCAGGTTTTCCACCTTGGCCGCAAGTTGATCGTCAGTGAGACTTGTGTCCCGAAGCGCCGCCGTCTTGATGCGGTATAAAGTAACGCCGGCAAGAGGATGGAAATACAGCCATCCTTTTTCTTTGTCGAAGGCGATGCCGTCCACCTTGAAAGCGGGAGCCTTGCCGGTTTTTGGATCAATCACCTTAATGCCATCGACGGTGATTTGAACGTCTTCCTCGGCCTTGGTGCAGGCTGCGCTGGCGAGCAAGCGCCTCGCCTTACCAGTCTTCAAGTCCGCCACCACCAGCGCCCCGCCGCCGCTCTCGGTAATGTAGGCATAGCTATTTTCTAAGTCTATGCGCACGTCATTGAGATAGGAATGTTCAGGTGCCACGGCTTCATCGAAGGCGATAGTCTGCACAGCCTTGTTGGTAGCCAGATCAAACTTCACGAGCTTTGGACCGCCCTTCACAATTTTCTCCGTTTTCGGCGCAGCGGGGTCCAGCACCCATAGGGCGTCTGTGTCATCCATGACTACGCTTTGAACACAGACCCAACGCTCCTGCACAGGTCCGCTCTTGGCATTCCACGCCTCGTTTGGGTAGGGCTTCGAGGTGCCATCAGGCATAACTTCTAGCACCGAAATGGTATGATCGTCGGACCAGAACGGGAAGTTCACAAACACCCGCCCGCTCTTCGCCACGGTAACGCCGGTGACCTGCTGTTTCGGAAAGCTGGCTACGACTTCAAGAGAAGCCTTGTCTGATTTTTCGGACTTCTCGGCTAGCAACGGGCTCGCACAGCTTAGGACAAAGCTAGCCGCCCATACAATGTAACCTGTGTTCATTGCGTGGCTTTGTTTCGGAGTCGCACGGCCTGTCAAAACGAAGCCAGATTTATCGGTTTTCCCAAGCTCATTGCTGGCAAGTAAGGGCATATATGCACTCATGGTCACGAGGTTCGCGCACCTCTTCTCATGCGGATGCAAAAAAGCGAAGCTGGCTGCATCCAAGATCCGACGGGAGTCCGAATGCCAATCAATGAGAGACTTTGTTCAACTGCCCATTGGGATCATGATGTCCATTGGCATCGCGATCGGGATTGCGCTCCGCTTCCTCATGCCTCGACGGCATCCCGGCGGGCTCTATGGAACCATGATCCTTGGACTAACGGGAGCCTTGTTTGGTGGC
>JAQGPI010000560.1 GCA_028293175.1 Verrucomicrobiaceae bacterium
AGTGGTGAAACACTATCCCAAGGCCAAGTACCTGATCTGCGGCACCGGCCCGCTGGAAGCCAAGCTTCGCGAGGCCATCGACAGCGCGGGTTTGAGCGCAAACATCGAGCTTCTCGGCTGGCTGAGCCAGGAGCAGCTTCTGGATCAGTACCAGCGTGCGCATGTGTTCCTGCATCCCAGCGAGATGACCAAGGAATCTGACCAGGAAGGCATCCCCAATTCCATGCTCGAAGCCATGGCCACGGGCCTGCCTGTCGTGGCCACCCAGCACGGTGGCATTCCCGAAGCGGTAACCAGCGGCCACGACGGCCTGCTGGTTCCGGAAAAGAGCCCGGATCAACTCGCTGCCGCCATCCTACAAGTCCTCGGCAATGACGAACTGCTTGGTCGTTTGTCGACTCAAGCCGCAGCCTCGGTACGTGCTCATTTCGAAGCCGATGCGCAGGTGGCGAAAATGGAAGCCGTTTATTTCGAAGCCATCGAACAAGCCCGCATCAAAGCCCAGGCCAATAAAGACACCCCAGCATGAATTCCCCCGCCCTCCTTTACCTCTGCACCGGGCTCCTCGTCACCAGTTGTGGCAAACCACCGACCGCAGCGCCCCTCGCGCCCCCACAGGCGGTGCTTCCTGCCGCCTATGCGTATGTCAGTCCCGATGAAGCTGAAAAGCTGATCGCCAGCACTCCACCTTTGGGCATTCTGGATGTACGCGACCAATCCGAAATGCATGAGGTGGGCATGATCTCAGGCGCGCGCCCATGCCCGTACCTGTCCGATAACACGAAGATGCTGCACGGCTTCGACCGTAAGCAGCCGTTCCTGGTGTACTGCGCCATCGGCGGCCGTTCTGAATACACGGCGGAGGCCATGAGCCAGCTCGGTTTCGAGCACGTTTACATCCTCAAAGGCGGCATCAATGCGTGGCGGGCGGCGAAGAAGCCGGTGGTGAAGTGATACGCCTCTAAACTCTAGTTAGCGTTGTCCCGCTCGCCACTTGCACCGGCCTCCCTCTGCCGTTAATACTGCCGCCCCCCATGCTCGTCCTTCGCAAACTCACCAAATCCTTCAATTCCCGCATTCTCTTTCAGGACGCGGACATGACCGTGAACTACGCCGAGCGCGTGGCATTGGTCGGTCCCAACGGTGCGGGCAAGACGACTCTGTTCTCGCTGCTGCTGGGTGACGACACACCGGACTCCGGCACGATCCAGCGCGATGAGTACACCACGCTGGGCTACCTCCCACAGGAGAGCGAGGTCGTGGGCACGGTCACCGCACTGGATGTGGCCACGGGCAAGGCTGGCGATCTGGAGCAGTTGGAAGCCATTTTACGCAAGCATGAAAAGGGCGGCACCACGGATGATCCAGAGTACTTCGAAGCGCAGGCGAAGTTCGATGTGCTGCACAGTCCCGGTGTCGAAGCGAAGGCTAAGAAGATGCTGCGCGGTCTCGGTTTCAAGGAAGAGGACTGGAATCGCCAAGCCCGCGAACTCAGCGGCGGCTGGATGATGCGCGCCCATCTGGCCCGCCTTCTAGTGCTGGAGCCGGATTTGCTACTGCTGGATGAACCAACTAACCATTTGGATCTCCTTTCCTTGCTCTGGTTCCGCCAGTATCTGAAGAACTATCCAGGGGCGATCCTTATGATTTCGCATGACCGCGACTTCATGGATGAGATCGTAGAAACCGTGTACGAGATCGACGAAACCAAGCTCGTCTGCTACACCGGCAATTACTCAGATTTCCTGCGGCAGAAAGACGAAGCGTACGAGCGTGCACTTGCCTCCTTTAAGAACCAGCAGAGGGAAATCGAAGCCATCCAGGAATTCATTGACCGCTTCCGCAATGTCGCATCGAAATCCGCTCAGGCGCAGAGCCGCCAGAAGCAGCTCGACAAGATGGACGTCCTGAAGAAGCCGTCGCCGCCGAGGAAATATTTCCGTTTCAACTTCCCACAGCCCGTGCGCAGCGGCCAGCGCACCATCATTCTAGACAACATCCATCAGGCTTACGGTGACCGCAAAATTTACACGGGCCTCGATCTGGAAGTGGAGCGCGGCGAGCGCACGGTGCTCGTAGGCCCGAACGGCGCAGGCAAATCCACCCTCCTCAAGCTTCTCGCAGGTGAGATCCCCTACCAGCAAGGTGATCGCAAGCTAGGCACCAATTTGAAGCTTGGCTACTACAGCCAGCATCGCAGCGCCCAGCTCGACGAGAATGGCACCGTGCTAGATGAAGTCATGCGCGCCTGCGCTACCCTGCGTGAAGACGATGCCCGTGCGATTCTCGGTTCCTTCCTCTTTCGCAAAGAGGAGGTCTACAAGAAGTGCGGCGTGCTCTCCGGTGGCGAAAAGAGCCGCCTCAATCTGGTGAAGTTCCTGGTCGATCCGCCGAACCTCCTGCTCATGGATGAGCCAACCACGCATCTCGACATCCATAGCATCGAAGGCCTCACCCAAGCGCTGATGCGCTACGAGGGCACGCTGGTATTCATCTCCCATGACGTGCATTTCATCCGCACGCTTGCCACCAAGGTGCTGCATATCAACAACGGCAAGGTGACCCCCTACGCCGGTGGATATGACTATTATCTGGAGAAGAGCGGCATCATCAACGAACGCGCGGCGCTAGTGGCGGAAGGCTAGCGAGGCGGAATTTTGTGTACAACAACGCCACAATGGCCTAGGATTCCGCCTAATAATGAAAGCATTGTATCCTCTCATCTGCTTTTTCGTGCTCCTATCGAGCCCACTCTTTGGTCAACTGCGCTCGACCATGAAGGAAGCGACGCCCTTCGATCCCAAGGCCGGTTTTAACCAAACTGAGACGGTAACGACAGGCACAGAAACAGGTGGCACGGGGACCGACACGGACGGCTTCTGGTATCTTTTCGATTGGAGCTCTTCCGAATGGACGTGGTCCGGGGCGGGTGTTGAGGCTACGATGCTAAAACCCATCAACCGTAACCTGCTCACTTTCACTGGCGCGACGAGCCAGCATCTGGCCGCTCAGGCTTTCTTTGATGCTTACAAGGCGCACGACCCTATTGCGGCGCAAAAAGTAGCTGCGTACATTGCTATTGCAAAGCTGACCTGGACCTCTGATGCCGGCGACGATCCCACGCTGAACCTCGCGGATGACACCCATATCGTTTACGACGGCGGCAGCATCGAACTGAAGATCATGAGCCTGGGAACGGATACCTGGATGGTGGATGATGTGGTGATCACTGCGGACTGAGTGAGAGCTGCGAAACGCAACATGACTTGAAGAAAGTGCTCCGGAATTGACAGGGAGCACGCCCCGTCGTCGTCTTCTCCCTTATGAAAGTGCTCCTCCATTGCGTGTGGCTGTCTGTCCTTATGTGCGGGTCTGTTTACGCCCAATCGCAGTCGGAAATGAACATGGAAGCCGCCAGCAACGCGGCGAAGGCGGACAAGGCCCTGAACCAAGCGTACAGGGAACTCCTCGCCACCCTCGATCCCGACGGAGCGAAACTATTGAAGGAATCCCAGCGTGCCTGGATTGCATATCGGGACGCCGAAGCAAAGTTCGCGGCCGATGAGGCGCGAGGGGGCTCAATGGCCCCCATGCTCTTCTCCGGCGCTCTCGGTTACTTGACGGACGAGCGGACCAAACATTTGAAGCAACGCATGGGCGGTCAGGAAACTCCCGCAGAGCCCGAAGCTAAACCCCAGCCGAAGCCAAAGACGGAAGAATCGGTCACCACCAAAGATGAAAGGGGTGCCAAGACTCAGCTTCAGGCAGGGCAGGCTTTCTTCGAGGCATTCAAAGCCCACGACCGCAAGACCGCGCAAAAATTCGCAGCGGACACCGCTTTGAATAAACTGGTCTGGGATCCGGCTTCCGGCGATAATCCTACCCTGAAACTCATGGATGCCACCCACATCTACTACGAAGGCGGCAGCATTCAGTTGAAGATGCAAAAGACCAAAGCGGGCCGATGGATTGTCGGTGATGTGGGTGTGACGGCGGATTAAAGCCAAGGCCGAAGCGGTTCACGGCGCTGCTCTTTCTGCTAAATTGCCCCTTTGGCGCACGTATCTTGCGCGAGTTCATGCGTTTGCGCCCTTTTTCCATCCTGCTTCTCCTGCCCTTGACTGCCCCTGCTGTGGAGGCGGTCAGCTTCAGCCGTGAGATACGCCCCATCCTCTCGGAGAACTGTTTTGCCTGCCATGGGCCCGACGAAAACAAACGTGAGGCCAAGCTACGCTTAGATGAGGAAGCCTCGGCCAAAGCCATGCATGACGGCGCTGCGGCTGTGGTTCCCGGCAGCCCGGAAAAAAGCGCATTGATCGAACGCATCGAAACGAAGGATCCTGACGACGTGATGCCGCCGTTGAAGATGCACAAGACCATCTCGCCGCAGCAGCTGACCCTTCTGAAGACTTGGATCAAGCAAGGCGCCAAGTGGGGCAAGCACTGGGCTTACGAAGTGGTAGCGAAGCCCGCAGTACCAAAACAGTCTTCACCCAGCACCAATCCCGTCGATGCCTTCCTCGCTGCGAGGCTCGTCAAAGAAAAGCTTTCCTTTTCCCCCGAAGCCGACCGCCCCGCTCTCGCTCGCCGCGTAGCCCTTGACATCACAGGCCTCCCTCCCACGACCGCAGAGGTCGATGCGTTTGTGAATGACCGGTCCTCAGAAGCTTACTCGCGCATGGTCGATCAATTCCTGGCCAAGCCCGCTTACGGCGAGCATTGGGCGCGTATGTGGCTGGATCTGGCCCGCTATGCCGACAGCGCCGGCTATCCAAGCGATCCGGGGCGCGAGATTTGGGCCTATCGCGACTGGGTGATCAAGGCGATGAATTCGAATATGCCGTTCGATGAGTTCACCATCGACCAGATTGCCGGTGACCTGCTCCCGAAGCCCACCGACGATGAACTCATCGCCACCGCCTTCCATCGCAACACGATGACGCAAAATGAAGGCGGCACCAACGATGAAGAGTTCCGCAACGCCGCTGTCATCGACCGCACCAATACCACGATGGCCGTATGGATGGGCACCAGCATGGCCTGCGCCCAATGCCACTCGCACAAATACGATCCAATCACCAACAAGGAGTATTTCCAGTTCTACGCCTTCATGAATCAAAGTGAGGACTCCGATAAGAAGGACGAGCGGCCTCTGCACAGTTTTTACACCAAGGAGCAGCAACGTCAGCGCGGCGAATGGCAGGCGGAGCTTGCGCAATTGGAACAGCAATTTGCCAAGCCCGACAAGGCATGGCTCGCGGGCCTGGAGGCATGGGCTACGGCCATCAAGAAGGAACCGATCTGGCGGAGTCCACGCCCCACTGCCGCAAAGGCCGTCTCCGGCACCGCAGCCACCATTCGCGATGATTCTACGGTCCTGATCCCTTCAGCAGCCGCCAAGGACAGCTACTCGGTAGAGGTACCCCTTACCGCGGGCAAGCTGACGGCCCTGCGGCTAGAAGCCATACCCGACAAGGCATTGCCCGGTGGTCACTCCGCCAACGGCAGCAATTTTGTCATCACCCAGTTCAAGGCGGAGATCGTGCCCAAAAACCAAAAGGGCCAGTCAGGCCGCTTTGTGCGCGTGGAGATTCCCGGCAAAGGCAATCCCCTGCATCTCGCGGAAGTACAAGTGTTCAGTAATGGGCAGAACATCGCACTCAAGGGCAAAGCAACCCAGAGCGGCCAGTACGCGGAAGCCGAAGCCCGGCGCGCGATTGATGGCAAGACCAACGGCGACTATTACAAGGGTTCGGTGTCTCACACTGCCGACGGCGCGACCGATCCTTGGTGGGAAGTAGAGCTACCAGCCAACGTGCCCGTGGACAAAATCGTCGTGTGGAACCGCACCGATGGCAAGACATCGGCCCGACTGAAAAATTGGCGTGTGCTACTGCTGGACGACAAGCGTCAGACCGTCTGGAGCGAAAATGAAGCCGCTGCGCCCAAGCTAAACCGTGAGTTCGTACTGAGTGGCATTGTGCCAGTGAATTTCGCCAGCGCGACGGCCACACTAGAGCAGCCCGGATTCCCTGCCTCAGCAGTGCTAGCGGCAATGTCCAATCCCAAAATCGGTTGGGCGATTGCAGGGGGAGCGGACAAGCCTCAAACGCTCTCGTTGTTTGTCAAAAAGGCCGTGGACATCCCTGCTGATTCCTTCCTGCGAGTGACGATTGCGCAGGAGTCGGAATTTGACAAACACACCCTCGGTTGCTTCAAGCTGAGCGTATCCAACGACCTACAAGTGGACAAACGCAAGGACATGCCTCCGGCTGTGCTAGCCTCCCTTGCAGCGCCTACGCCATCGCCCGAACAGCAGGACAAAATCAAAGCCTACTATGTACGCTATGCAGCACCTCAACCTGCGAAGGAACGGGCCAGGCTAACATCCTTGGGCAAGCAACTGGCTGATATGAAGCAGATCACCGTGCCGGTCATGAAGGACCTCACCGGCAAAGATCGCCGCGTGACAAAAATTCAGCTTCGCGGAAACTGGCAGGCGCTCGATGCGGAGGTGACCGAAGGCACCCCTGCGGCACTGCCTCCCCTGCCCTGCAACGTGACACCGAATCGCATGGCCCTCGCCAAATGGCTTGTGGACCGCCAAAATCCTCTCACGGCACGAGTGACGGTGAACCGCATGTGGGAGCATTTGTTCGGCATTGGCATCGTGCGCACCAGTGAGGAATTTGGCTCCCAAGGCGAGCTGCCCGTCCATCCCGAATTGCTCGACTGGCTCGCTGCGGACTTCATGGACAATCATTGGGATGTGAAACGCACGTTGAAGCTCATGGTCATGAGCGAGGCCTACCGGCAGAGCTCCAAGGTGACGCCAGAACTTCAGGAACGTGACCCCGAAAACCGCCTGCTTGCACGCGGTGCACGTTTCCGCCCCACGGGCGAACTGTTGCGTGATGAAGCCCTGTTTGTCAGCGGTCTCCTCAGTCCCAAGATGTTCGGCAAGCCTGTACGCCCTCTACGGCCAGCACTGGGCCTGAACACAGCCTTCGGCGGCGGCAATGACTGGACCACCAGTGAGGGCGAGGATAAGCACCGGCGCTCACTCTACACCGAAGTGAAGCGTAATAGCCCCTACCCCAGCTTCAGCACCTTTGATGCGCCAAACCGCGAAACCTGCACCATCCGTCGTGGCCGTACCAACACGCCCTTGCAGGCGTTCGTGACCCTCAATGACCCTGTCTTCATCGAAGCCGCCCAGGCCTTTGCTCGCCGCATCGTCCGCGAAGGCGGCAAAAGCACCAAGGAGCGTCTGGAATGGGCTTTCCGCCAATGCCTGTCGAGGCCCGCAAATGCCATCGAAGCCAAACGTCTCACCAACCTCGTGGAGGAATCGATGACCACTTATACCACCGACAAGGACCACGCTTTGAAAATGGCAACCGACCCGATCGGACCAGTCCCCGCTGGTGCCAATGTGGC
>JAQGPI010000625.1 GCA_028293175.1 Verrucomicrobiaceae bacterium
CAGCAGCTCGCCGGTGCCACCCAGCGTCTGCGTGCCCTGAAAGATAATGCTCTGAGTATAGCCAGAGAGATCGCTGCTCATGACCAGCCTGCCGCTGTTGAGCGTGAGGCCATTTTTCACGTACAGCGTGGCATTGCGTGCCACCGTGATGTCGCAGCCCAGCGTCACGCCATCCAGCGTGCCGCCGTTATTCACAGGCACTGAGAGAGCCGCTCCGCCAGTGGTCGTGATTGAGCCGCCGACGATGGTGCCGCCGGTGATCACCCACGATCCGGTGGCAGCCGTCAATGCCAGGGTAGCGGCCGCATTGTTAAGCGTGCCGGTAAGGTTCACTGTGCCACCTGTGCGGTTGAAAGTGCCGAGCGATGCCACGCTGAAGCTGCCGCCAAGATTGACGGTCGAGCTGGTGGCCCCGATTGTCCCCGTGTTGCTCCAGGTATTGCTGCCGCCGCCCAAATTCAACGCACCACCACTGGTGGCCGTGATGGTGCTGTTACTGCTCCATGCGCCGGTCAAGCTCAAACCACCTGCTGGCGCAGACATGGGCCCCTGATTGGTGAAGGGGCCGGCGATTGTAATAGTCTGCCCTGCCGTGTCAGCACTGATGGTGCCCTGATTGACGACGGAGTCAAAGCTGTACCAGTTTTGCAAACTGCCGCCCTGCGTGCCATGCACCGTCACATTGGTTCCCACGGTCAAAACTGCCGCGCCGCCCGCGGTGCCGTTGCCCTGGGCATAGATGTTATTGATGTTAGATGACCCAGCAAACAGCACTTGGCCGGTGCCGCCCAGCGTTTGCGTGCCCTGAAAAACGGCTGTCTGCGTGTAACCCGAAAGGTCGCTGCTGAAGATTAGTTTGGCATTGTTCAAGGTGAGCCCGTTCTTCACACCCAGCGAGGCGTTGCGTAATACGGTAAAGTCGCTGGCAAGTGTGACGCCATCCAAGGTGCCGCCGTTATTGATCGGCATCGTCAGTGTTGCTCCGCCCGTAGCGCTGATCGTTCCACCCTTCAGCGCGCCCCCTGCCAGAGTCAGGTTCTTGGACGTCTGTAAAGTGGTGGCAATCTGCAGCACCCCGCCGGTCACATTCAGCGGCTGGCTCAAGCTCAGGCTGTTGATCTGCACCGTCCCGGCCCCGGCAGTGAACTGGATGGTGGGATTCCCTGCTGTGACAGGAATGGTGACATCATCACCGGTCGCTGGCGCGCTGGGACTCCAGTTCCCGGCACTGCTCCAGTTGACGCCGTCGCCTGCGCCGGTCCAGGTCTTGGGTGCTGCTATCGCACAAGGGGCGAGGGACAGCAGGAGAGCGCCCAATGTCAGTTGGGAAAAAATCTTCCTCTTCATGATTGTCGTGGTTAAAGGGGTTGGGTCAAAACACGGCCAGTGGGAGGAAGGTCGTTGGAGAGTTAAGTTAATCGCCAGGACATCTTCCGCACAGGCCGGCTGTAGGCCTCATGTCGCAGACCGACTTTATCAACGGCTGCGACACTGGATGGATCAAGGCTGTGAAAAGGTGCCACCGCGATTGGTCAATCCGGCTCGCCTCAGGGTTGTATCGCGCCAACAGCCTTTGGAGCATGTTGGTATTGTGGGGAATTTCGCCGGGGATACAACCTTATATTACCAGACCGTTCCTTAACACTTTGTTGCGGACAAAACCCACGGTTACCACGGCCTGAATCGCAGACCGAAGAGGACGAGCACAGAGCCCGCAAGCACGCCTAGCGCTGGCATCAGGAATGGATCGTAAAGGTCGATCACCTGCGGCCGCTTCTACGCGCTGAGACTGCATTCCTTTAACGACCCGTCATCAACGCACTCGACGACGACCGCAAATCTGTTCCATACTGTCCTTAACTTCATCGTCACCATCTAACTCTCCATGAACCGCCCCCGTTCTTTTGCCTGCTTGTTTACCAGTGTCCTGCTCGCCGTCTCATGCCATGCTGCTGATGACCTGAAGAAGATCGCCGCTGATCTCGATGGCTACCGCTATGAGTTCCCGTGCAAGGACCCGATGCCAGAGAATCCGAAGCCCGGTGCGGATGGCATCTCGGCCCGCATGACGGCGGATCCGGCGACGAATGACAAGTTTACCGACGTGAAGAAATTCGGCGGTGAAGCGGGCAAAAAGTACAAGGTCACCCTGCGCGTGCGCGGCGTGGTGGAGCCCATGATGTACAAGGATGGCCAGCAGGTCGGCGAGCGCTTCTACATCGGCGGCGCGCCGAACAACGGCACTTACAACATCTACCAGCTCACGGTTTCATCGCCTGCCTCGCACTTCTTTTTCAACCGCGACGACAAGGTGGGCCACCGCATCTTCACCATCGACTACACGGGCACCATCGAGATCGAAGGTGGGGCCACACTGACGCTTCACGGCGATGGCCAGAACGGCCGCATGATCACCAATTTCGACAAGCTGGTGGTGCCGGAAATTGCTCCCGCTCCGCAGCCCTACAATGGCCAGTTCATCCAGCTCAACGTGGTGGATGTCGTTGAAGTAAAGTAGGCCCTTGCCGCATTGTTCCATCTTCCACTCTTCTATTCATGCTGTCCCTTCGCTCCTTCCTCTGCCTTGGTCTCGCTGCCCTTTCACTGCCTGCGCTTGGCGCGGAAAAGAGACCTGAACGCCCTACGCCGCCGACGCGCCCCTTTGATGCGCCCGGCGCTCCGAAGTTCACCCGCCTGGATGGCAAGCCCGGGGTGAATCCGCCGGTGGATGCGGAGGGTGATTTCGTCATTGGTCCTGATTACATTCCTGCTCTAGAGACGAAAGTCGCAGAAGGCGTACCGCAGGGGAAAGTGCGGCAGTTCCAGATCGATTCCAAGGAGACCAAGCTCTTCAATCCCGGCATCGCCCGCGAGGTGTTCGGCACGCCCGATCCAAAGAACCCGAAGACGCTGATCGTTGAGGCCCGTCCTTTCGATTACAAGCGCACCGTCACCGTCTATGTGCCCGCGCAATATGCGGCTGGCACGGCAGCTCCGTTCATTGTCACGCACGATGGCCCGGGCCTTGGCAAGCCGGACATGAACTTCGCGTACCTCCTGGACAATCTGATCGCGCAGAAGCGCGTGCCCGCGATGATCGCCATCATGATTTCCAGCGGCGGGGGCGATGCCCAGGGGCATGAGCGCGGTCGGGAGTATGATACAATGTCCGGCCTGTACGCCGAGTACATTGAAACTGAAGTGCTGCCTCGGGTGGAGAAGAACTACGGCGTGAAGCTGACCAAGGACCCCGAAGGCCGCGCCACCATGGGCAGCAGCTCCGGCGGTTCCGCCGCGCTGGCGATGGCCTGGTACCGTAATGATTTGTATCATCGTGTACTAACTACCTCCGGCACCTTTGTGAACCAGCAGTGGCCCTTCAACCCCGAGACGCCGGATGGTGCCTGGGGCTTCCACAGCAAGATCATCCTCGAAAGCCCGGTAAAGCCGCTGCGCATCTGGATGGCCGTGGGCGACCGCGACCTGCTCAATCCTAATGTGATGCGCGATGACATGCACGACTGGGTGGAGGCGAACCACCGCATGGCCAAGGTCCTGAAGGCCAAGGGCTACCACTACCAGTATGTCTATTGCCTCAATGCCGGTCACGGCATCGGCCCGGCGAAGCAGCAGGTGCTGCCGCAGGCGCTGGAGTGGCTGTGGAAAGATTATCCAGCCGCGAAGTAGCACAAAAGGTGCATCCTGCGTGGCTGGCGCATCACTTGCCGCGCGGCTCTAGCACGCCAACGCGGAGGTGAGCGGCCAAATTGGGCACGTTCTTCTGCATCTCGCTCACCGCGATGTCGCAGATGCGCGAGGCACCGTAGGCATTGAAATGGGTGCCGTCCTTGTGCCCCTTGGGCATGGAGGGAAACTCATCGGGTTCCGCGTTGGCGAAGTACAGCCGGGAGCGCGCTTCGCCAAGTTGCTTGAAGGTTTCTTCCGTGCGGGCCTCCAGGTCTAGCAGCGGCACTTTTTGCTCCGCCGCCACCTTGCGCATGGCGGGAGGGTAGCCGCCGAGTGTATCACGGAGCACTCCTTTATCCCACACACAGCGGCAAGGGGAAGTAGCCAGCACCGGCGTGGCGCCCTGCTCGCGCGTTTCGCGGATGAAGCGCAGCAAGTTGTCGCGGTACTCCCGCTGGGGCTCTGTGTGGCGCTTCTCATCTGGTTTCGAGTCGTTGTGGCCGAACTGGATGATCACGAAATCACCCGCTTTGAGTTGATCCAGCACCGGTTGCCAGCGTTCGGTGAGGAGGAAGCTGCGCGAGCTCTGGCCGCTTTTGGCGTGGTTCTGCATCTTGAGATCGTCCTTCAAATACAGCGGCAGCATCTGCGCCCAGCCGCGCAAGGGCTGCGCGGGAATCAGCGATTGATTGGACACCGTGGAATCGCCGATCACGAACAAGGTGGGGCCATCAGCGGCATGAAGCGGAGAGGCAACGAAGAAGAGAAGGAGGAGCGCGAGTTTGAGGAAGACCTGCATGCGGCGTGAACGTGGGTGGCGGCGTGCGAATTGCACGTGCTTGGTGAGATGCGTCCACTGGCGGCGTATTTTAGCACTATGAATCTTTCACGCTTGGTTTTGGTGCTCGCCCTTCTTTGCAGCGGTGTCTTCGCCGCCGATGCACCTGCGGGCTGGACCACGGCGGGGCCGCGCGATGAAATCCTGCCCGCGTTCCGGTTCGATCCCAAGGGCGGGCCGGAACAGGACGGCAGCTTCATCATCGAATCGGATGCGCGCGAGGGCTTGATGGGCCGCTGGACGAAGACCTTGCCGGTGAAGGGCGGCCAGCACTACCACTTCTCCGTGCTGCGCAAGATGACCGGCGCCGACCCTCGTCGCGCCGGTGTGGCACGTGTGCTCTGGCGCGACGCGAAGGGCGCCCCGGTGCTGCTAGATGAGATCTCCACCGCGCCCTACAATGCCGGTTCAAAGTCGCGTTCCGAGCCGGAGTACCCGATGGATGGGGCCACGGATGCGCAAGGCTGGACAGAGCTCGCAGATACTTATCTGACGCCCCCTCTTGCGGCCCAGGCCATCGTTGAACTGGAGTTCCGCTGGGCACCGAAGGCAAAGCTAGAGTGGGCCTCCCTCTCGCTAGAGCCAGTCGCTGCGCCCGCACCTCGCACCGTGCGGCTGGCCACGGTGCACTTCGTTCCGCGCGATGCCAAAACGCCGGATGAACGCCGCCACGCCTACCAGCCGATGATCGAAGAGGCGGCGAAGCAAAGGGCCGATCTGGTGGTGCTGCCGGAGGTGGTCACCTATGGCAACGGCTCCACTTATGAGAGCGTGGCGGAGCCCATTCCCGGGCCCTCCACGGAGTACTTCGGCGCGCTGGCGAAGAAGCACGGGCTGCATCTGGTGCCGGGTCTGGTGGAGCGCGCCGGGCCGTTGATCTACAACGTGGCGGTCCTCATAGGACCCGATGGAGACATCATCGGCAAGTACCGCAAGGTATGTCTGCCGCGCGGGGAAATCGAAGGGGGCGTGACGCCCGGGCACGAGTACCCGGTGTTCCAGACACGCTTCGGCAAAGTGGGCATGATGATCTGCTACGACGGCTTCTTTCCCGAGGTCGCCCGTGAGTTGAGCAACCACGGCGCGGAGGTGATTGCTTGGCCGGTAATGGGCTGCAATCCCATGCTGGGCGGGGCGCGGGCTTGTGAGAATCATGTGTATGTGGTCAGCAGCACGCACACGGATGTGCAGCGGCATTGGATGATATCGGCCGTCTTCGGGCATGATGGCCAGCCGCTTGCCCAAGCCAAGGAATGGGGCACCATCGCGGTGGCGGAGGTAGACCTGAACAAACGGCTGCACTGGCCCAGCTTGGGCGATTTCAAGGCGGAGATTCCCCGCCATCGGCCTTGAGTTTTAGATCGGGCTTGGTTTTCAGGCGTAATTCCCGCACTATGCCTGCGATGAGAGTCTCCTTATTGCCTGCCCTTCGCCTTCTGCTGTTGGGCATCGCCACGCTCAGCCTGCTGCCAGCCTGTCATACCACGGGCTCGAAAAAGCCGAAGCGCGACCCGCATGCGCCGCAGACTTTCAATGAGCGCACGGCAGGCCGGAAGGGCGAGATAAACAAGGTGAGCCAGTTCGATAAGACGCTCTCTAGCACTTCGCTCGGCGACCGGGGCGCGATGAAGTCGATGGGCAGGAAGTCGTACAGCAGCTCGGCCTACAAAGGGAGCGCTGGCGAGTTCAGCGGGATGAAAGACTACCAAGCCAAGGATTTCGCCCAGAGCAGCAAGGGCAACCGTGCGCAGTCGCAGCTGTCCACCATGGGATCGAAGGCCGACCGTGAGGCAGGGAAGAGTTTTGCCACGAACAAGAGCCGATGGTCAGGCAAGGCGGCGGCCCGGGGCAATGACAAGACCTATGTCGGCTCTGGGCAGCATTACCAGACCGCCGAGTTTGGGGAGGGCAAGAAAGCCATCGAGAAGGACAAGCGCCCCTATTTCCTCCCTGGCGAGGTCGATAAATCGAAGGCCTATGCCGAAGAAGATGTGAAGAGGCTGCTGAACCGTAATTGAGCGTCGAGGTTGATCCCCGGCCTCCGCTGGTGAATGGATGGCCGGATTCTGCCATGCCGACTTTTGAGCCTGTTTTTATTCCCGACGACTACTTCCGCGAACTGAGGAAGGAAGAGATTTTCGCCGATCCGGCGCGACCGCTGGAGATCGATATGGGCTGCGGCGATGGCAGCTTTCTCATCGCCATGGCGGAACAGCACCCGGACCGGGATTTCCTAGGCGTGGAACGGCTCGCAGGCCGTGTGGCGAAGGTGGCGAAGAAGATCGCCGCCGCTGGTCTTGGCAACGCACGCGTGCTGCGGCTGGAGAGCGCTTACACTGTAGGCTGGTTGCTACCTACAGGGAGGGTGTCACGCCTGCATCTGCTATGCCCGGACCCATGGCCGAAGAAGAAGCACCACGCCCGGCGCATCATGGTCATTGAGGAGTTTCAAAACGGCCTGCTCCGGGTGCTGCAACCGCAGGGCGAATTCTTGTTCAAGACGGATGACGCGCCTTACTTCGAAGTGGGCACTGAAGCGTGGGACGCCCTCCCAGGATTCGAGCGCCTGGAGTGGCCGGTGGAGGCGTTTTATTATGCGCAGACGGACTTCGAAAGGCAGTGGCTGCGCCAGGGCAAGAGCATGAACCGCGCGCGCTGGCGGAAACGTTGATTTGTAAGGGCGAGGCATTCGCACTCCGTCAAATCAAGGCAGGAATCCCAACAGGATCAGTGCACAAAAAAAGCACCCGGTCCTGCGACCGGATGCTTTGAGTTGGGAGGCGATTAGTACGCGAATTACGCGAAGAGTTCCGTGATGGCCTTGCCCTTGTCGCCGACCGTGAACGGGCGGTTCGAGGGGGACATGACCACTTCGTCGATCGGCAGGCCCATGGCGTAGCCGATCGTGGAAAGGAAGTCCTGCGGGGTCACCTGCTTGTCGGCCACTTCGACGCCATCCTTGTCGGACGCGCCGTAGACGAAACCACCTTTGACGCCGCCGCCGGCGAACACGGTGGAGTACACCTTGGGATAATGGTCACGACCGCTATTTTCGTTGATACGAGGAGTACGGCCGAATTCGGAGCCGAGTACCACGAGCGTGTCCTTGAGAAGGCCGTGGCTTTCCAGGTCTTCGATGAGAGCGGCGAAAGTCGAGTCCATGGCGGCCCCCGTCTTCTTCATCGCTTCATCCACGTAGTTGTGCATGTCCCAGCCGCCGGTCTGCACTTCGATGAAGCGCACGCCAGCCTGGACAAGACGACGGGCAAGCAAACAGCCCTGGCCGAAGCTGGACATGCCATACTTGGCGCGGGTTTCCTGGGACTCGGACTTGAGGTCGAAGGCCTTGAGGTCTTCGCTCTTCATCAGGCTCAGAGTTTCGTCATAGAACTCGGTGTAAGCCTTCACTTCGTGGCTCTTGAACTTCTTGCGGAAGTTGGCATCGAACTCATTCATGAGTTCCACGCGCTTCTTGAAGAGGTTGTCCGGGGCGGTGGGCTTGATGTTCTGCAGGCCGACTTCCGGATTGGTAATCGGGATCGGGCTGAGTGCAGGTGGGAAGAAGCCGGCGCCGGGATGGTTGTAACCAGCATTCACCGTCACGGAATCCGGCAGCGTCTTCGTGGCACGGCCCATGAAGTGGGAGGCCCAGGCACCCATGGAGGGATGCACGATGGTACCACGAGGCTCATAGCCGGTGTGCATCAGGTAGTTACCCTGGTCGTGCACGCCCGTCTTGGAGCTCATGGAGCGGATGATGGAAAGCTTGTTGCCCTGCTTGGCGAGCTTTTCCATGTAACCACCGAGCTGGAAGTCACCAGTCGTCTTGATCGGATCGGCGAAGCCCTTGGTGTCGCCGGTCTTTGGATCGAAGGTGTCGATATGGCTCATGCCGCCTTGCATGTACAGGTAGATGACATGCTTGGCCTTGCCGCCGCCGACTTTTTCCGTGGCAGCAGCCTTGGCAAGCTGGGAGCCGACCGGAAGAAGGGTCACGCCCAGCGCGGTCTTAGCCGTGTGGAGCATGAACTCACGGCGGGTGGCGCCGTCAAAACGATTGAGATCACTTTTCAACATATGAGAGAGGAAGTTAAGGTTGGGGTATTGACGGCTAAATTACTGGATGAACATGAACTCGCGGGTGTTGATCAGCGCCCAAATCAGGTTGGAGAAGCTGTCGGCATTCCCGGATTCGCGCTTGGCGATGTCCTTTTCGCTGTAGGTGGGCTTGCGGCTCAGCACGCTGAGGAACACGGCTTCCACCTTTTCTTCAGGGCTGGTGACCTTCTTCATGGTGCGGAAGATCAATGAGTCCTGGCTGGTGAGCATTTCCTGCGCCTTGCCGTTCATCATCATCAGAACCTGGGGTACGGAGCCCACCTTGGAACCGCCATCGATCACCATGCGCTGGGACTGGCCGAACTCCGCGAGGAAGTGACCGCCAGGAGCAGGCTGCTCGATTTCAGCGGCGCGACGCAAGATCATGCCATTGTACACGAGCGACTTGGGTCCATCCATCATGGTGTCATCAGCGGCAGCGGCCTTCTTCTCCACCTTTGCAGCCTTCTTGGTCTTGGCGTCCATCATGGAATCGTCGCCGGCCATTTCCAGACCACCACCGTTGAGAGCGCGTTCCTTTTGAGCCATATTGCGATAAGCGGCATACTTCATGACCACAGTCTTGGCATCCAGCTTTGGATTGGTGAGGTCGAGGTCGATGGAGCGGCTGTAGAGGTCTTCCAGCGGCTTGGCATACTTGTCAGGCTCGCCAAGGACGAGGGTCATGTAGGAATCCCAGGCCTGTTCAGCACTCATGCGGCGGAGCAGCGGGCCCTGGAAGTAGTAAGGTTCGCCCATGGGCACTTCTTCCACCGTGGCTTCACGCTGATAAGTCTGCGTGTTGTAAACGATTTCCATGAACTTCTTGAGATCGAATTTCACACGCTTCATTTCAGAAGCCAGATGCTTGAGCAAGGCGGGATTCGAGGACTTCTCAGGATCATCAATGTTGGTCACCGGCTCGGAAATGCCCACGCCGAAGGCGCGCTTCCACATGCGGTTGGCAATGCTCATGGCAAAGCGCGGGTTCTCAGGATGGGTCACCCATTTGGCAAATTTCTCACGAGCTTCGCTATTGTCGGCCTTTTCAGCAGCCTTGCCCTTCTTGGAAGCACCCATCGGCACATCCTTGTAGGCTGCGCTCTTCAGGTCTTCCTTGGACCAGGTGATGAACTTTGGGGACACGAGATCGCCGGGTTGTGCATCCTTGTACTTATAGTCATGAGGCAGAGCCATCTTGTTCTTGCCGAGCTCCGTGACGGAGTAGCGGTTGGCACCCATGTAGTTCTGGAAGCCGTTGCGCTCACGCTTGATGTCGCCGCCGCCTTCAGTGACCATCTTTTCAATGTCGGGCATCAGGCGCTTGTTGTAATCCATGCCGCCGCGGCCAGCCATCGTGGTGCTGGTGGAGCCGAAGAACGCAGCCATTTCATAGAACTGGTGCTGAGTCCAGTCGGCAAAAGGATGGTCATGGCACTGGGCACATGCCACGTCCGTTCCGAGGAAGACGGAGAGGGTATTGGCCAGATTGTCGAGGGGCATCCCTGCATCGCGGAGGAGATAGCCAGCGGCACCGCCGTTTTCCTTGTCCCACATCTTGCCCTGTGCGGTGAGCATGGCGTACACCATCTTGTCCCAGGGGGCGTTGGCATCCATCTGCTTCTGAAGCCAGTTGATGTAAGGCACGCCGCGCAGGTTATCCTGCTCCAGACGGTCCTTCACGCGCAGCATTTCGGCGAAGTAATTGTAGGAGTTGCTGGCGTAGCCCCTGTCGTTAAGCAGCTTGGAGATTAGCTGAGGACGCTTGGTGGGGCTGGTGCTGGTGAGAAACGATTTTACTTCATCGTAGTTGGGAATGCGGCCCACCATGTCCAGATACACACGGCGCACGAATTGCTCATCACCCAGCAATGGGTTCGGCTTGGGCAGTTGGCGCTTGTCGCTTGCCAGTGTAGCTTCGGCATTGTTCTTGGCAACGATTTCACGTGCCTTCAGCAGGCCGTTCACCACCAGCTTGTCGATCGCAGCGGCGGCCAGGCCGACTGGTGCGTCCACTGCCATGTAAGTAGGCTGAGCCGAAGGTGTGGCCTTCTTGGCATAGGCTTGGTCGTCTGCGGAAAGAATGGCGAGAGGGAGCGAGAAAACGCCTTTCGCGGCTGACTGCAAGGTGACTTGGTCTCCGTCAATGCCGACAAAGGAGGCTTCGAGCTGGCGACCTTTGGCGTCGGTCCACATGCGGGGGGCCGGGGCGGCATCTTCTGCCTTCAGCGACGCGAGGCCGATGGAAAGGCAGCCGAATCCGAGGATCAGGGCTTTGGATGAATTCATAAACATGGTTGGGATGGGATGATGGGCTCCACGCGAGAACGCGCGAAATAACAAATACCTTAGAACTCTCGATAGATTTTTTTGAAAAACAAATCCTGCTTTTTCTATAGAAACTGGAAATCAGCTAAACAATTCCTTAACCGCGACGCCTTTGCCGTCCTCGGTGACATAGAAAGGCCGCTGCTCTACTTCAAACTGGGTCTTTGGACTGATGCCCATGGAAGTCATGATTGTGGCGTGAAGATCGCAGATGCTCACGGGGTTGTTGACGGCAATGAGCGGGCGCTCATCAGCGGTGGAGCCGTAGAGGAAGCCTTTCTTCATGCCGCCGCCGAACATGACTACGGAGCCGCCGCCGGTGAAATGGCGATGCTGGCCGTAGTGCTTCATCTCCTGCAGCGTCTCGACCTTGAAAGTGGTCTGGTCATTGGCAGCAGAGCCGGGCTTGCCTTCCATGATCATGTCGCGGCTGAACTCGCTCGCGATAACAACGAGCGTGCGGTCGAGCATGCCGCGCTTTTCCAGGTCAAGGATGAGCTGGGTCACAGGGACATCGATCTCCGTGTGCATGCGCTCCATGGTGGTGTGGCCGTTGGCATGCGTGTCGTAGTTTAGGAAGGGCACGTACTCGGTGGTCACCTCTACGAAGCGAGCCCCTGATTCGACCAGCCGCCGCGCAAGCAGGCAGCCCTGGCCGAAGCGGCTGGTGTTGTATTTCGCATAGCTGTCCTTGGGCTCCAAGGTGATGTCGAAGGCAGCACGGTCCTTGGAACTCAGGAGGCGGTAAGCGTTGTCCATCGAGCGCAGCATGGACTCCTGCTGGTAATCGCTCATCAGCTCGCGGTTAGGATTCTTGTCCAGCAGTTTGCGAAAAAGACGCTCACGGCTCTCGAAGCGTCCCGGCTCCATGCCCTTGGGCGGTCGCACCGCCTGTGCCGCTTCTTCGGGATAAGGAAGGTTCATTGGGCCGTGCTCGTTGCCAAAGAAACCCCCGGTGGTGAAGGCCTTCACTTCTTCGTTCTCCCCCACCCCTTCCAGCCGCTGGCCGATATTGATGAAGGCGGGCATCACCGGATTGCGCGGGCCCAGCACCTTCGACATCCAGGCGCCGATGTGCGGCGCTGCGACAGTCTGTGGCGGCACGTAACCGGTGTGCCAGTGGTACTGGTGGCGCGAATGAAGGATGCTGCCAAGATCGGCCTGGTAGTGGGAACGGATGAGCGTGGCCCGGTCCATGACCGAAGCGATGTTCTCCAGGCCCTGGCAAATTTTGATGTTGTCCACCGCCGTATCAATGGCGGGAAAAGTGCTCAGGATGTCCTTGATCGGCGTGCCCACCTTGAAAGGCAGGTAGCGCTTCGGGTCCCACGTATCAGGCGCGGCCATGCCGCCGGCCATCCAGAGCAGGATGCAGGAATCAGCAGTGGCGCGTGGCTGGGCGGCAGCTCCGGCGGCCATCAGGCGCGGCTCGCCTGCGGACCAAGCGGCGGCCGTGGCGGCGGCGAGCTTCTTCATGAAGTCGCGCCTAGCGAAGTATTCCGGTTGATGAAGGTCGAGGGTGCTCATGGCGGTATTAACGGACCAGTTGAAACTCTGGCTGCATGCACACGGCCCACAGCATGTCCTGCACGCCCTCTTCACTTAACGTCGCACCAAGGGCTTCTCTGGCGGCGGCGAGTTCTTCGGGGGTAGGGGAACGAGAAAAAGCGAAACGGTAAAGCCATTCTACAAACGCCTCTGGCGAAGCCCATGTCTGGCTGGCGAGCTTCTTGGCACCCGCATCCAGAATACCGGCGAGGATTGGGCCATTCGCCAGATCAATGGCCTCGAGGGTTCCCAGATCATTGGGCCGCATGCTCACGATTTGATCACGATTTGGGCGGCCCAGCGTGCGGGTGAGGAAGTCGCTCTTCATCAATGAATCGCGCGCCATGGGAATGTCTCCGGCAATGAGCTGCGCCAGCATCGAAGCCGCAGGTGCGTTGATCTTGCCGGACCAGACAGGCAGAGCTGCGACAATGGTGGCAGGCTTCCAGTTGTTAGGTGTCGTCTTGTACTTGCCAGTGGCCGGCGGCAGCGTAGGCGACCACTCCCAGGCGGCATCGCTGCTGATCTGCTGCTCCTTGCCATCCGTGGTGACAATGCGGACATCGACAAACAAGCCGGCAGCGTTGGGGCCGTTGCCAGCGTTCTTCGCCACTACCAGTAGTTCATTCGAGCCATTGCTCTTCAATACGGTCTCCAGCGATGCACTGCCGACGCTCTCCCAATTCGTGCCAGAACTCATCTGCCGCCCATTGACGTAGAGCGTGTATTCGTTGTCGCAGGTGATCACCGCCCCCGCGCGACGGATCTCGCCTTTGACGCTAAACTTCCGGCGCAGCGCAATGGTTTCACCGGCAGCCGGTACTTTGCCCTCTGCCGCTGAAGCGCTCCAAATCCATTGGGCTGCGGGCTTCTCGTCGCTGGGCGCCTTGGGATCGAGTTTGGATCGCACCACTACTGCATCCACCCTTGCAGGAGCGGCGGAGGTGATCTGCCACACGGCATCCACGAACTGCTCGGCGGTGAGCCGCTTGGAGCGCGGACCGCGAAACACAAAGGTGGGCGAATCGGTGTCCTTGCTAACCACCTGCACCTTGGATTGATAGATCTGCGATGCGCAGACCAGTTCCATGGTGTGCTTCAAATCATATCCGTTCTCAGCGAAGTCCACGGCCAGGAAATCGAGCAGATCGGCGCTCCACGGCTCGGTCTGCATCGTATCCACCGGATGCACAATCCCGCGTCCCATGAGACGATGCCACAGACGGTTCACGATGGTGCGGGTGAATCGGCCATTCTGCGGATGAGTCATCAACGCGGCAAGCTGCTGCTGACGGGATGCCACTGGCTTGCTGGCATCGATCTGGCCCAGCTCTGGGAACAGCCACGAGGCCTTCTGCGTGCGGCCCTCCGGCTTGTCGCAACGGAATACCTCCAGCGGCTTCTCCGCTACCACGGCGGCGAGTCCATAGGCCTCATCCAGCTTCCACCGGTCGATGAAGCTGTCGTGGCAGGAGGCGCACTTCATGTTGATGCCCAAGAAGGTCTGGCTCACGCTTTGGGCGAACTGAATTTCCGTGGTCTGGCCCGCGCTCACCGTACCGCGCCACTTGATGCCCTCGCTGAAGCCCGCGCTTTCGGGCGTGGGTGCGATCAGCTCGCGCGCCATTTGGTTGTAAGGCTTGTTGTCCACCAGCGACTTGTACAGCCAAGTGGTGATCTGCTTGCGGCCGCCGGTGATGAAGCCCGTGCCAGTGTAATCATTGCGCAACAGATCGTTCCAAAACGTTAGCCAGTGATCGGCATAGGCGACGTCTTTGCCGAGTGTTGCCTTGATCAGCTTCGCGCGTTTGTCCGGTGCCTTGTCGGCAACGAAGGCTGCCAGTGCCACCGGCTCAGGAAGCAGGCCCACGAGGTCTAATGTCAGCCGCCGCATGAAGGCTTCGTCAGTAAGGGTGGAGGGTCGCTCCAAATTGTTCTTCAAGAGGTGCGCATCGACAATGCGGTCCACGGGATTGGCACGGCCCTCAACCACCGGAGGCAGTTCCACCACGCGAGGTTTCAAGGGCGGTTCATATGAGGCCTTCTTGAAGGTGAAGCCTGCATCCCAGGACGCTCCTTCATTGATCCAGGCCTTCAGGATCGCTACCTCCGCCGCAGGCAGGCGCTTGCCCTTCGGCGGCATCTGCTTGTCCTCATCCGAGGTGGTGATCGCCTCCAACAGCAACCCCTTGGTGGCATCGCCAGCCACGACCGCAGCGCCGTTCTCGCCGCCCGCGATGAAGGCCGCACGGTCATTCATGGAGAAGCCGCCCTTCTTCTTACTGCCGGTGTGACACTCCGCGCAGTGGGTGCGCAGAATCGGCACCACCTGGTGCGAGAAATCCAAGGCAGCAAAAGCCGAGGTGGAAGCGATGAAAAGTAGAAGCAGGCCTGAACGCATGACAATGATGTCTTGGCTAACAGCAAAGGTACGCCCGTTCTTTCGGCGCGGTGTTTTCTTCAGCATCTTGGCTCGCAAAGAAAGGAGTGTCCGCGCTCCTTTGCTCTCAAACAAAAACGCCGCGTCCTTGCGGAAGCGGCGTTTTTTAGGAATGGATAACTGTTTGTCCTATAGCGTGTGACGCTTGCGCTTGATGTGGAGCTGGGCAGTGGAGCGTTCAATGAGGGCGCGGAAGGCAGCGGCTTCATCGGGACGGTCGCCTTCTTTGATGTCGGCTAGATCCTGCTTGGCGCGGGCGATGGCCTCTTCAACAGCCTTCTCGTCGATCGCATCGGCACCGATGGCCATATCCGTCAGCACCCGGGTATGGGTGCCGGTGACTTCGACCAGGCCTTCGCCGACGGCGAGGTGCGTGCTCTTGCCGCTCTTGGTGTAAACAAGCTCGCCCGGCTTGAGGGCGGTGACCAGCGAGGAGTGAGAGGGCAGCACGCCCATTTCGCCTTCGGTGCCGGGCAGGACGACCGCATCCACCTCATCAGAAAAGATGCGGGCTTCAGGAGTGACGATTTCGAGCTGAAAGGGCATGGGAATGAAATTTCTAAATCACGAACGACGAATGACGAACGGTCTGAAACGACCAGGGGACTAGACCCGTGAGGATTTCGTCATTCGTCATTCTGCATTCGACATTGCGAATTAGGCCTTCTTGACCGAGTCGATGCTGCCCTTCATGTAGAAGTCAGCTTCAGGGACGTCGTCGTGCTTGCCATCAAGGATTTCAGCGAAGCCGCGGACGGTGTCCTTGACGGAAACGTATTCGCCCTTGGTGCCGGTGAAGATTTCGGCCACGTGGAAGGGCTGCGACAGGAAGCGCTGGAGCTTACGGGCGCGGAACACGGTGAGCTTGTCGTCATCGCTCAGTTCATCCATGCCCAAGATGGCGATGATGTCCTGAAGATCCTTGTAACGCTGCAGCACGCGCTGCACGCCACGGGCGACACGGTAATGCTCTTCACCAACGATGTCCGGCGCGAGCGCCTTGGACACGGAGGAAAGAGGATCCACAGCCGGATAGATGCCGAGTTCCGCAAGGGAACGCTCAAGCACCACGGTGGAGTCAAGATGGGCGAAGGTGTTGGCCGGAGCCGGGTCAGTCAAGTCATCCGCAGGCACGTAAACGGCCTGGAAGGAAGTGATGGAGCCGGTCTTGGTGGAGGTGATTCGCTCCTGCATCGCGCCCATTTCGGCGGCGAGGGTGGGCTGGTAACCCACCGCGGAAGGCGTACGGCCCAGAAGGGCGGACACTTCGGAACCGGCCTGGGAGAAACGGAAGACGTTGTCGACGAAGAACAGCACGTCCTGGTTCTTCTCATCGCGGAAATACTCAGCCATCGAGAGGGCGGAAAGGGCGACGCGGAGACGAGCACCTGGGGGCTCATTCATCTGGCCGTACACCAGGGCCACCTTGGAACCAGGAGCCAGGACCGGGCGGCCCTTGTCATCGGTCTTCACATGGCCTTTTTCGTCCTTTTCAGTGGCGATAACGCCGGACTCGATCATTTCCCAGTAAAGGTCATTGCCTTCACGAGTACGCTCACCCACACCGGCGAACACGGAGTAACCACCGTGGCCCTTGGCGATGTTGTTGATGAGTTCCATGATGACCACGGTCTTGCCCACGCCAGCACCACCGAAGGCGCCGACTTTACCACCCTTGGTGAAAGGGCAAATCAGGTCGATAACCTTGATGCCGGTTTCAAGAATCTGAGCTGAGGGGTTTTGATCGACAAGCGGGGGAGCCTTGCGATGAATGCCGTAACGCTTGGCAGTCTTCGGCGTGGGCTGGTCATCCACCGCATCGCCGGTCACGTTGAAAATACGACCGAGAACTTCTTCACCCACGGGCACCGTGATTGGGCCGCCGGTATCGGTCACATCGCCACCGCGCTTGAGACCTTCAGTGCTGGTCATGGCCACGGAGCGGACCCAGCCGTCACCCAGATGGCTCTGCACTTCGCAGACGAGGCGAACGGACTTGCCGCCCAGTTCGTAGCCGATTTCGAGTGCGTTATAGATCTCGGGCAGCTTGCCGCTCGCGGAGAAATCCACGTCCACCACGGGACCGATGACTTGGACGATTTTGCCGATGTTGCTCATAGTGAAGAGAGAAGGGGTAGGAGAAAAGGAAGCGTCAGGCGGCTATTCGAGCGCCATCTTGGCAGTGGTGATTTCGAGGAGTTCGTTGGTGATCGCGGCCTGGCGGAGCTTGTTGTACTCGAGGCTGAGATCCTTGAGCATCTGCTTGGCGTTGTCGGTCGCGTTCTTCATGGCCACCATCCGGCTGGAATGCTCGGAAGCGCGGGCTTCAAGCAGCATCTGGAAGATCGTGTTGTTGACGTACTGGGGCAGCACGGAATCAAACACGGTGGCGGCATCAGGTTCAAAGGTGTATTGCGGCAGCGTGGCGGCATCCGGACTCGCGGCGACATGATCAGCCTCGTAGCTGCGCTTGCCGCCCAGGGTCACCTTGTCCACCGGCAGCAACTGCTCCACGGAGGGGACGATGGTGACGGTGTTGATGAAATTATTGAAGGCCACCAGCACGCGACGGTATTCGCCGGTGAGGAATTTCTGCTGGATGAACTTGCCCACGGGGCGCAGTTCCAGGAACTTCGCAGGGTCCTTCAGGGGGAAATCAGCGATCAAGGACTTGCGCAGACGAGCGAGACTCTGGGCACCTTTGCGGCCAATAGTTACGTAGTCCACTTCGCCTTCGATCTTGGTGCTGAGCAGCTTCTTCAGCAGATTGGTGTTCAGTGCGCCGCACAGGCCCTTGTCACTAGTGATCGCCAGCACCAGCGTCTTGCTGCCCTTGCCTTCGGAGAAGTAGGCGTGCGTGGATTCCTCAACGCCGTCCCGAAGGCTCACCAGCACCTTGTTCATCAGCTCGGCGTAGGCACGGCCATTGTTGGCCTGGTCCTGTGCCTTCTTCATCTTCGCAGCCGCGACGAGCTGCATGGCCTTGGTGATCTGGGCCGTGCTTTTGACCGATTTGATTCGGCGGCGGATGTCGCGAGTGGAGGGCATGGAGCGGAAAGCTTAAAAACTGAGGAAGAGACGGGGAAACGGGCTGCTTACTTCCAGGATGACTTGAAGTCTTCCAGGGCCGTCTTCAGATCGGCTTCGACGTTGTCGAGCTTCTTTTCATTGGCCAGCTTGTCGAGCAGAGGGGCTTTGCGATTGGTCAAGTAGTCTTCCATCTTGGCCTGGCACTCCTTAATGCGATCAACCGGCACGCTGTCGAAGTAGCCCTTCTGCATCGCATAGAGCGAGCAAACCATGATGGCGAGGCTCTTCGGCTGGTACTGCTGCTGCTTGAAGAGTTCCACGATGCGAGCACCGCGGTCCAGCTTGGCCTTGGTACCGGCGTCCAGATCGGAACCGAACTGGGCGAAAGCGGCCAGTTCGCGGAACTGGGCGAGATCGAGCTTGGTGGTGCCGGAGACCTTCTTGATGGCCTTGGTCTGAGCGGCGGAACCCACACGAGACACCGAAAGACCGACTGAAATTGCGGGGCGGATACCTTGGTAGAACAAGTCGGTCTCCAGGAAGATCTGACCGTCGGTGATGGAGATCACGTTCGTCGGGATGTACGCAGAAACGTCACCGGCCTGCGTCTCAATGATCGGCAGGGCGGTCATGGAACCACCACCGTAGTTCTCATTCACGCGGCAGGCGCGCTCAAGCAGACGGGAGTGGAGATAGAACACATCGCCAGGATAGGCTTCACGACCGGAAGGGCGCTTCAAGATCAGGGACACCTGGCGATAAGCCACAGCCTGCTTGGAAAGATCATCAAACACGATCAAAGCGTCCTGGCCCTGGTCCATGAACCACTCGCCGATGGAGCAGCCGGTGTAAGGTGCGAGGTACTGATTAACGGCGGAATCGGAAGCGGAGGCGCTGACGATGACGGTGTATTCCATGGCACCGGCGTCTTCGAGCGTCTTGACGACGCGGGCGACGTTCGACTGCTTCTGGCCGATGGCGACGTAGATGCAATAGAGGGGCTTGTGGTCAGCCAGCTTGCCTTGTTCTGCGGCCTTGTTCTGCTGCGCCTGGGAGATGATGGTATCCACCGCGATGGTGGTCTTGCCGGTGGAGCGGTCACCGATGATCAGTTCGCGCTGGCCGCGGCCGATCGGGATCATGGCATCGATGGACATGATGCCGGTCTGCACTGGGACGGACACAGACTTACGGGCAATGATGCCGGGAGCCAGCTTTTCGACAGGGTACTGGGCCTCGCCCTTGATGTCGCCTTTGCCGTCGATGGCCTGACCGAGAGCGTTGACGACGCGGCCGAGGAGGCTCTTGCCGACAGGAACCGAGAGGAGGCGGCCGGTGGTCTTGACTTCGTCGCCGGCCTTGATGCCTTCTGCATCGCCCAGGATAACGCAACCGACTTCGGTTTCTTCAAGGTTGAGCGCTAGGCCGAAGGAGCCGTTGGGGAACTCAATCATTTCGTTGAGCATGACGTCGCTCAAACCTTCGACTTTGGCTGCGCCGTCACCAATCTCGCGCACGATGCCCACGTTTGACTTCGTGACCGCCGTCTTCAAACCTGCGATCTGGGATTCGATCTCCTGGAGGATGTTGCTCATACTTCGTATCGGGACTGATGATTGGAAAAACTAGGCGAGTTGGGCTTTGAGGGCTTCGAGACGGGCTTTCACCGACCCATCCCAGACATCGCTGCCCACTTTGACGCGGATGCCGCCGAGCAGCTCAGGATTGGTCTGGAAGGTTAGGGAAATGGGGCGACCGTACTTGCGGGTGAGGCTGGTCTGGAGATCGGCGCGAGTAGCGGCGTCGAGGTCGGTGGCGCTCTCCACGTGAGCGCTGGAACGCTCGATTTCAGTGGTAACGAGGCGCTGGAAATTGCTCAGAATCGCAATGTAGCCACGAGGCTTGGAGGACGACACATGAGTGAGCACAAGACGCACACGCGATTCATCGAGCTTTCCGTCTGCAAGGCAGACGCGGAAAAGCTGGCGGGAGGATCGGCGGGCTTCCTTGCTGATTTTCATGGGCGGGAAAGAGGGACTAAAAAACGATTAAGCCGAAACTTGCGCGGCGGTTTCCTGATTGATGCGGGACTGGTCGTCGGAATTGAGCACCTTGCCGGTCACGCGGGCGGTGGCATCGCTAACCATGCGGCCGAATTCCTGCTTCAACTGGGAGCTGAGCTGCTCCTTCTCGAGCTGGGCGGCTTCGCGCGCCTTGGCCAGGATCTGGCTAGCTTCGTGGATGGCTTCCTGAGCGCGGGTTTCCTTGAGGGCCTTGGCGCTGTCATCAGCTTCCTTCACCATGCGGGCGGCGGAATCATTGGCCTTGTTGAGGATAGCCTGGGCGTTCGCCTCAGCGGCGGCAAGGTCGGTGGCGATCTTTTCCAGCTTGGCTTCGCCTTCGGCGATGCGCTGCTTGCGCTGCTCGAGCATGGCTATGATCGGACCGAACGCCTTCTTTTCGAGAATCTTATAAACGATCAGAAAGATCGCGATCTGAGCGATCAGGTTGCCTCCTGCAAGGCCGAACTGAGCTGCGAGAACTACGTGCATGAGATGCGCTGAGCTGAAAAGTTAAAGAAGGGACTTTTGAAGAAGCGGGTCACGCACCAAGCGCAACCCGCCAAAATGGACGGGAACCGGCTTCGCCTTACTTGACGGCGAAGAAGGCAATGATACCCAGACCTTCTGCAAGGGCCATGCCGATGATGGAGATGGTCAGGATGTTGCCGAAAGCGCCTGGGTTGCGGCCCACTGCTTCAGCAGCCTTGGAACCGATGAGGCCCACGCCAAGTGCAGCGCCAAGACCGGCGAAAGCGCCAACGATGCTGCCGGAAACGCCGGTAGCAACAGGATGGGCGGCGGAGGCAACTTCTTGAGCGGAGGTGATAAGGTCGATGATCATAGTATCAGGTGTCTGTTAGTTTATCGTTTGGTGTAACCTGCGCCCACACGTTGCATGGTCTCGCAGGCAAAATCTTAATGATGATGCTCTTCGCCATGCTCATCACCGTGTTCGGTGGAGAGTTTGATGTAAACAGCGGTCAGCAAGGTGAACACCATCGCCTGCAGGATGCCGACGAGGAGTTCCATAAAGTAGAAGGGCAGTGGCAGTGCCACGGCACCGAGGAAGGAGACCAGCGGACCCTTGTCAGCCAGCATGCTGCTCATGGTGTGCAGCACGTTTTCACCAGCGTAAACATTGCCGTAGAGACGCATGGGGAGCGTCAGGTTGCGCAGGAGGATGGAGAAGACTTCGATCAGACCGACCAGGAAGAAGATCACCGCCATCACCAAGCCCATGATGCCGGTGAGACCACCCTTGGCACCGAAGGTGTGCTTGAGGAAGCCCATGACGCCCACCTCACGCAGCGTGAGGTAAATCCAGAAACCGAAGACCACAAGCGTCATGCCCAGTGTGGCGTTAATGTCGGCCGTGACGGGACGGAACAGAGGAGTCTCAACTTCCGTCAGGGTGAACATCCCAGGACCCTCGCCCCAGCCGATGGTGCCGACGCCCGGTAGAAGGCCGAACCAGTTCGACACCAAGATGAAAATGAACAGTGTGGCCAGCAGTGGGAAGGCCGTAGGAGCCACCTTCTTGCCGACGATTCCTTCGACTTGGTTGTAGAGGAATTCGATGATGAGTTCGAAGAAGTTCTGCCACTTGTGCGGCACCAGCGTCATGCCGGTGGTGGCCTTGGTACTGACCCACATGATGAGGCCCATCACGATCAGCGCCACGAAGATGGAGTTGGTGATGAATCCTGCCAATGGCATAGCTTCCGGGCTCACACCATGGGCGGCGAGCATGAACGGCAGAGACACCGAATGGGAAAAGGGTAAACTCATAGCAGGGAACGGGCCGAATAGGGCAGAGAGATTGTTAGCGAAGGGGCAAATCAGGGCAAGCCCTATTTGTGAAATTTTTCACAAAGTCGCCGGATGAGCCTGGGACTAGGGCTGGAGGACTTTTGAAGGTGTGGCGGAAGAGCGTTGAAATGGGAGTTTGCACCCCTTTGCCAGGCGGCCTGGACGATGTGGGGAGAGGTGCGTTTTGGAGTTTTATAAAAACTTCCCATGATTGTCCAGGAAATGAGCTTTTCTGCCGGAATGGCAAACAGCAATGCGCAGGTGCCCTCTGTCGTTCATCGTTTTGCATATTGCCCTTGCCATCGCGCCTGATCCGCGCACGATGGGCATGGCAGCAGACACGCGCGGATAGCTCAGCGGTAGAGCGGCTCGTTTACACCGAGTTGGTCGGGGGTTCGAATCCCTCTTCGCGCACTCCTTGATAAATCCAGGAATTTGGGCCGGGTGCGAGGAAGGTAATACCAGGGGTAATACCGCAGTTGGCGTCGTTCGTATGGCGTCGCAAGCTTTCGTATGTCCCCGGGAAAACACGGCCAGGATGAACGGATCGCCCGGCTGCAGCACCGTGCCCGGCTTCGCGACGCCATGCTCGTCGAGATTGGCGAGCTGCTCTTTGATGAACCGGTCCGGGAACAGCGACTGGAAGTGATGCTTGCCGCCCTTGATGTCGTCATCGAAGTCCTGGGCGTAGGTGGAGGTGGCCTCCGACAACAGCCGCCTGGCAAAGGAGTCGCTGATCACCTGCGCATCGTCCATTGACCAGCCCTTGAAGGGAATGAGCGCGATGCGGGCATTGAGGCCCATGGCCAGCGTCCCGTCCTTGTCAGTGTAGTTGCTGTGGGCGAGGAGCTGGCCGGCCTTGACCGTGTCGCCCGGCTTGACCACAGCAGTGTTGTGAATGGCGGAGTTGTGTACGACCAAACCATTATTGACCGCGAACATTTCCACGCCTGCGATCTCCAAGTCGAAGACCCATTCTTCGTGTGGGATCTCGGTAATGCTCTCCACGATGTCCCACATGGTGGAGGCGCGCCCCATCGCGCCTAGCGGATTCGCCAGATGCTTTACGCAGTGTTTTGATACGTAGCCTTTGAACGCACCTTGGTACATTATCTTTAACGCTGAGCCATGCAGACCTTTATAGGCTTCGCGACTGAACACCTTTGGAAATGGCACGCCGTCGTATGGACTGGCTCGGTAATTGTCGCTCTTGAGACGGTCAAGCTTCTGCTGCCTCTCCGTGTAAAAGAAGCAGATCGGCAGTTTGTGCAGATGCCCTGAACTGATGCGGAACCCCCAGGCGTCATGCCAGTTAGGATTGAGATGATTGACCGGCACGTCGAACACTGTGCAGAACACGCCCAGCGATGCCAGGATGTCCACCAGCCCGTCGCGCAGCTTAATCGATGTCGAAACCCCAGTCACCTGTACGGCGCCGTTTGTGTCGTGCCAGAGATTGCCGTCGTCTGCCATGTAACCATTGACCAGCCCGAGGCGGAAGTCACAAGGCATGTCGAACACGCGAGGAGCAATGAACTTGTGGTTGGCACCGCTGCCAAACAACGCCACCAGCCACTCCCCAATAGGAAAGCTAGTGAAGGTGATGTTCTTGACCGAATCATTAATGCTCACCTCCGGTAACAACGCGGCAAACAATCGCTGAAGATCTGCTATGCGACTGGCAGGCTTGACGGCGATCTGTACCAGCCCCGTCTGCGTTTTGGACACACATCCCGCAGCCAGGTACATGCCAGCGATGGCGCCCCACTTGTACATGATGGTGCTTTTGACCGAGCGTGCATACCGCGCAAACTTGTCATCCGCGCGTTCCGGAATGAATACCACCGGGCTGCGCGTCTTGCCGGGCACACAGTCTGCTGGCAGCACAGGGCCAAGTTCCCCCGCTTCACTAAGTGTGATCAACGAATGATCTTCCGTCACGTTCACAGCGCGCCCCGATGCGTACAACACCCGGAACAGACGCTTGTCGTTCTTATGGCGCAGGTAGCCGGTGACTTCCTGCCACGCGGCTTCAAACGTCACCGGATCAATGCTCTGAGCCTTGTCGCCAGGCTGCCACCCATACTCACTGATGGGGCCTCTCCAGGTGTTCGCACCCCGGCGGATGATGACCACGGTGTCGCCGGTTACCGACTTGCGGTTGAAACTGAAGTTGTTGTAGGTCTGGTGCTCCTGCTCCTTGCCCTCGGCGTCACGCACAACAATGCGGTCCGGGTCGATGGCCACCACCTCACCGGCATGGCGTGAGCGCAGGGCCCCGGCATGGACACCGGCGTGCTCATCAAACGACCTGCCATCGGGGTCCTGATCGTCGAGGTTCTGGACCAAGGCGGCCTCGGGGTTCACCAAGGGCATCGCCTGGTCAATGAAGCGCGCACCGTAGAAGAGGCGCGGGCCCTGGACGGCGGAGTGCAGGGGGATCAGGTTGACGGCAGGTTAGTGTGTTCGGCGCGGTGGGACGGACTTTTGCCGGTAGGCAAAAGTTCGTTTCGAACGACAAACACCCTAACCTGCCGTCAACCTCATTCCCCTGCAGTCCCGCCGGTTAAGTCTAATATTTGAAAGGCAAGGGATGCACCCTCGCGTTCCAAGTAAAGGTTGCTGT
>JAQGPI010000614.1 GCA_028293175.1 Verrucomicrobiaceae bacterium
TGGCACGAGATAGTAACTCGCCACAAGCATCGCCACCAGCACATTGAGCATCAGGCAGGGCACCCGGTTTTGACGGAATACACTGGCGATGGAGGCCCAGATGCCTGGACGGACTTCGGAAAATTCAGGCATGGAGCAATGGAGCGCTATCGCCGGTACTCTCGAATCGGAATTCAATCCACCACCGAAGTCACATACTCCGCAAAAGCAGCCGCCGCCTTTTGCGTCAATTCCCCTGGCGCTTTGTTTAACAAGCGTCCGTTGATCTCAGAGATCGGATGCACATCACGCGTGGAAGAGGTGAGAAAGGCTTCGTCCACTTCATCCAGCACGCTTAACGGCACGGCACGTTCTTCGACAGGAATCCCCGCAGCCTGACAGGCTTCAATCGCCAAGGCCCGTGTCACTCCGGCGAGACAACCGGATTCCAGCGGTGGGGTCAAAATGATGCCATCGATCACCACGAAAATGTTGCTGCCCGTGCCTTCGCAAAGTTCGCCCTTGGTATTACCCAGGATCGCCTCCCCTGCACCGGCGGAGCGGGCCATGCGCAGTGCGCGCACGTTCTCGGCATAGGAGGTGCATTTCAATCCAGCCAGGGCCCCTGTTTCATTCCGGGTCCATGGCACGACCAGGATTTTTTCTGTAGCCGGCCAGGGAATCAGGGGCGTTGCCACCGCAAGGATCGTCGGCGGCCCATCGCCCTGAGGCGTGCCGGGCGGCCCATCGCCGCTGCTCACGGTGAAACGTAGCCGGGCATCCGACAAACCGTTGGCCTGCATCACTTCGACCATGGCGGTGCGCATGAGCTCGATATCTGGAACTTGGATGCCAAGCGCATCACACGATACGGTCAATCGCTGCCAATGCCGCTGCAAAGCAAAAGGCTTCAAAGCGCGCGCTGGCAGGCTTTCGAACACGCCGTCACCGACGGTGAAACCATGATCGAAGGGCGAGAGACGTGCTTCGCTGGTGGCGACGACGCGTCCGTTGATCCAGATGTAAGCGGGCTGGCTGGACATGATGAAACCATGATGGCAGATGTGCGCCGGGGTGCCATGGCGAAGTTCTGTTTTCGGCGCTTGTTGGCCATCGTCTTCTTGACACCATGACGGATGCTCTTTGCCCTGCTCGCCGCTTTTCTCTATGCGGCCTCCGCCATGTGCGCGCGCCAGAGCACCGCTTTGCTGGGTCCGGTGAAGGCGAACTTTTTGCGGCTCGCGCTTGCCTCCATCGTGATGATCTGCGTCACCATGGCGTATGGCGGCGTGGATCTGCAATCAACCGCCGCCCGGCGCTTGTACTTGAGCGGCTTCATCGGATTCGGCCTTGGGGATATGGCGCTTTTCTTCGCCCTGCCGCGCCTGGGCACGCGGCTCACCCTTCTTATCAACCTGTGCTCCGCTCCTGTATTCGGCTCCTTGGGTGATTACTGGCTGGTGGGCACGGGCATACAGCCTGCGCACGGCATCGCCTGCGCCTTCATCCTTGGCGGCGTCGTGCTGGCGCTCAGTTCCACGCCTTCATTGCCAGCGATGGCTCCGCAAGCGCGGCTGCCGGGCGTGCTGGCGGCGCTGACTGCCGGTCTGGGCCAGGGCTTGGGGGCTTCACTCAGCCGGTTCGCCCAGGCAGCGGAGAAAGCTTCCGGCATTCCTCTCCCCAGTGCGGTGGAAACATGCCTGCGGCTGGTCCCGGGGCTCCTTGCCGTGGGTCTTTTCTGGCTGATACTACACTGTATCAAATCACCGGTGGCGGTTCATGCGCGGGCAGGGCCCATAACACCGAAAGCGGTTCGATGGATCGTCGCCAATGCCGCCTTCGGCGCCATCCTGGGGGTGGTCTGCTTTCAACATGCGCTCACGCTGGCCAGCAGCGCCGTGGTGCTGAGCATCACGGCCACCACGCCGATCGTGGTGATGCCAATGACCTTTTACAGCGAGTTCGACCAGCCATCCCTGCGCAGCATCGGCGGAGCCACCATCGCCGTCATCGGCGTGGTGCTGTTGAAGCTGCTGGTCTGAGCCGTGAGCCTCTGCTGAATGGAGCGCATCATCTGGCGCACATGTGGGAAGGCCACGCGGTCGCGGATCATGTCCATGCTCTGCGTGAAGGAACCCCATTGCAGGACTTCGATATTCAAGGTGCGCACACCCCAGTTGTCCATCTGGCGCTCCGTGGGACAATAGAGATCAATGGTGTTGGAGCCTACCAGGGCGCTGCCGTAATCATCCACCACGTAGACCACACTGGGCTGGCCCTTCACACGAAAACGAGTGCCCATAGGGAAGCGCGACCAGTCGGCCGCTGCACTGCGCACGCTGCCGAAGCGAAGCGGATGGCCCGTGGCGCTGAGCCTGCCATAAACTAAATGATCGGCCTCTGAATGAGTGTAGGCCGTGGTGCGCACCGCGAGATCGCCACCTACCGAGGATCGGGGCCCGGCCAGCATTGGCGGAGCTTCGGGCTTCAAAACGAAATACACGCTCTTCAGCACATGCGGATCGAACGAACTGCGAGTGGAGAGCGCCTTGCGCACCTCGTAGCGAACTCCGCTGCTAAGAGCCTTCCCTTGGATGGCGGCGACATTTTGGTTCAAGGAGCAAGCGGATAAGCTTAAGCCGGCGAGACTTGTGACCAGAAAAAACGTTCGGGATGCATTCATGGCTATTTCTCGTGATTTGCCAAACATTACCCAAAATTATGGTTCTTAGCAATATAAAAACAATATTAAACATGTTTTTAATATTTATCATGCTGAAAAGTATTGATTTTTTGCAGGATTTGATACATTGAGAGGTGTCGGTGTCTTCGCCTCCGGTCGCTTCGAAGAAGGCAATAACACTAGCAAATCCTTCGGAATGAGAGACCTTTAGCCCTCCTTGACCATGGCTGGCACCCAGTACCCCATCCAATGTCCCGCGTGCGGACAGCCATTTCTTACCTATGTGGACCATCCGCAGATGGCCCAGTCGTGCCCTCAGTGCCATTTTAATGGTCTGCGCGGACAGTTCCCATCCGTAGCCAATCAAGCTCCTGCTCGTCGCGAGCCCAAGCGTTTTGCTCCTACCACCGTCTCCGGCCATGCCCCCTCTTGGGAGGTGCAGCAGTACACGCCGCTCAATCGCACGCCCGTGCCAATGCCTTTTCAGCCAGGTGCTGCTATACCGGCCTCGCCGCAGGCGGCCCCTTCTCCTCCTGGTACTGCCGACTGGGCTGCGGTGCAGGCCTATCAAGAAATGATGGCCGCGCGCCAGAGGGCCCCCGTCGTTCCATCTTCGCCCGCGCCACCTGATCACATCACCTCTTCTCCGCTGCGTGCCTCGCCTGACTGGGCACCGATGAAACCCTCCAACCTGCCGAAGCTTACCCCCTGGCCGGGTCTCGAGCCAGCCGTTGGCAACGACGAAACCATTGAACAATGGCAGGCAGGCTCTCGCAAACGCGGCATTCCCTGGCGCTGGCTGCTGGCTATCGCGGTGATTGGCGGCCTTGTTGGCACCCTGGTGATCGAACGCAAGCGCGCCAATGCCGTGATGTCTCAACTTGCCGACGAGTCACGAGCGGCCTCGAATCAACAAACGGCAGCGCCCGCTGTGACTTTAGCTCCATTTCCGGAAGATGGCACCATTGCCAAAGCCATCCCGGTGGAGGAAACACCGCGTGAGTGTATCCTCAGCCCAGCGCAGTCCGAAGGGATTGCGAGACCTTTGGTCGAGCGTTTGTTCGCCGCAACCACGGATGAGGAGCGGCTTGCGTGCGTTGCCTCCCCCAAGAAGAACGCGGACAGCGTGAAAGACTTCTTCACTCGTCACCGCACCGTACAACTCAAGGCGCTGGCCGCAGTGAGCAAGCTCGTTCGTTGCCTGCCCTCGGCGGAACCGCAACCCCTCTTTGACATCACCACCAGTCTGAGCAACGAGACCTCCGGCATTCTCCGCCTTGTCACTAGCAACGACAAGGAACTGAAGCTCGACTGGCCGCTGCTGCGCGACTCGCTGGAGGGCGCGTTTGCCGCTTACCAAAAGCGGCCGAATGTGGTGCCCCAGTGGATCTCCCTGGGCCTGCGCCGCAGCCATGGCTTTGGCGAAGCGCCTGATCTGCGTGAGACCAATTTCTTCTTTGACATGCAGGGTTACGGGAACGGACTGGACAAGGCGGTGGTCCAGATCGTGAAGAATTCCTCCACTGGCCGAGCCATCGATCAGGCTCTCGGCTGGGGCGACTTGTTCATCGTTCGCGTGCTCGTTGGCTGGCAGGCTTTCAACGGCGTGGAACGGCTGACGATTATCAGTGCGGAATTGGACGACTCCGGCACCGGCAGCTAGCGGGCTGGGAAGCTCGCGAACACCTTGCCGTCACTGCCCAGCACCCAGAGGGTGCCTGCGACATTTCCCGCAAGAGCAACTCCGCCGCTGTTGCTAATGCAGCCAGATGTTAGGAAGCTCTTCGTCATCTTGTCATCCATGCGGCTGGTGGTCTTGGCGGCCGCTACCGCGGCATCCGCCACCTTGCCGATTTCGCTCTTCGCTTCCGTTGAATGTCTTGTCCGCCTCGTTCGCTTTGGTGACAGCTTCCTTTTGTTTGGCGGTGGCTTCTGTCAGTGCTTTGGAAGCATCGGCGAGGGTCTGCCGCGCCTTGGTAGCGGCGGCTTGGGCTTCATTGAAGGCCTTTTCTGTGGAAGGCTTTTCCGCAAGCAGCGCATGATCCTTCACCTTGTCAGTGGCCCTGACGGCTTCGGTAGTACGCGTCTGCTCAGCATCCGCAGCTTCTTTGGCCATCATGGCGGACTGCACCGCTGCATCCGCCTTCTCGCGCCTTGCAAACAGTTCTTCACGCTGCTTCGAGGCCGTGGCTACAGCTTTCTCGATCTCGGCTTTGCGCTTGATGAGATCAGCATTCTCTGTCCGCGCTTTCTTGGCTGACTCTTCCGCTTTCTTCAGGATGTCGTCAGCCTTCTGCTGTTCATCTTTCTGATAAGACAGCTCAAAGGTCAGAGCCTGCAATTCGAGGTCCGTTTTGGCGATGGCCTCCGCAAGATCGTTGTCCACCCGGAGGCTGGCCACCGTCTTCTTGCCATCGGCTGAAGTGATCCGCGCTTCGGCACTCGCAGGCGCGGAAACTTTGAGCAAGCTGTCGGGACTTAAAATGGCCGCTAAAATCTTCTCGGCCGCGCAGGAGCGGTTAATTGAAATTTGGAAATATACTCAGCAAACGTGGAGAGAGGAGCAAGCGGACAAATACGTGCGGAGTCTGTGGAGGCCATCAGCAAGGCCCAAGGCGAGCCTCATCGCTGGAGGCCAGTCTTGGATGATGCTTTGCGTGGCGTTTATTCTTTCGTCACCAGCACCATTTCATTTCTTCCGCAAACTTTCGAAAGGCGCGCTGGGGGTTATCAGCATCCTTCATGAGAACATGGATCTTCCTTCGCGTTTACGAGAGGACTCTGACCGCAACGAGGATGACTGAGGAATAAGTTGCCCTCACCTTCCCGCCGGCTGCGGCTCCCATTCCTTTTCACCGGCACCGACGCCGACCAGTTCGTGCTCCTCTTCTTCCACTGAGTCTTCCTGCAAGGGCGCGAAGCGTTCCGACCTGAAACCCAGTTCCTGCTTCACACTGGAGTGCGGGTCATCGGGATTGAGCAGTTCCTTGAGCAGAATCATGATGTCGAACTCAGCCTCGGTGAGCTTGATTTCGGCATCATCATTCACTGAAAACTTGGGGTTGGATCTGCCCATGCCGATGGAGCGCACGGTGTATACCTTGTCTTTCTTGGGCAGGGACCGGTACAGATCGAAGACCCAGGGCTCGAAATCGTCATTGATGCACACCACTTTCTGGCCCGTTTTGAACATGCCCTCTGTTTGCTGAGAGGGAGCGCTTTGTAAAGGGCGAAGCGCCCGCACCGCCCGCCTGGAGCCGTTGGCGTGAAAAATTACAAGAAAAATGAATCCGAACGGGGGCCCACAGTCGAATAATCATCGCGAGCATGCTTTGCGGTGAACCCTTCGGGGAGTCACCAGTGTGCTTAGCGTGCGTCCGGTACAGTTGGGAGGCGGTGCCGGACGTCAATTTTCTGGACTATCGCTTCGCCGGAGCGAAGGCCTTACGAGCGGGTTTCTTTGCCGTATTTGGCATCCATCAGTGTTCTTGCCTGCTCCTGCCAGTTGTCGCGATGGAGGCGGTTCTTGAAGGCGAGCAGTTCGCTGAAAGCCTGCATGTCCTGGGCATCCCATTCGACGATCTGGCGATAGGTGAAGATGCCCGCGGCATGCAACTGCTGGCTGATGCCGCCTTTGATGCCCTTGATGCGGGTAAGGTCATCGGCCTGCGAGGTGTGGCCCTGCGCGAGTACAAGCGAGCGCTTGAGGGCGCGGACTTGGCGGCGGCAGCGGTCGCGCTCCACATTCGCGGCAGCGAGCTTGGTTTGGGCGGAATGCTCGGCTTTTTCGGCCTGACGCAGTTTGTGCTGCTGCTCCTCCGGCGGGCTGTGGCGCACGGATTCCAGGTCTTCCTGGCGGCGGGCGTGCTCGGCGGTGAGCACCTCCACCAGTTGGTCTTTCTCCTGCAACTCCTGCACCAGTCCCGCCAGGGTGGCGCGGGCATCGTCAAGACTCGGCACCTCCGGCGAAAATGAAGTGACCGAGGCCTCGTCAAAGAGCGAATCGCGTAACGGCTTGCGGTGGGACGCTTCTGGAGCTGGAGGGAAGCTGGTGAACGTTTCGTCCACCGGTTCCGCGAGCACTTCCGCAGGCGGCAGAGGGGGGCGGGGAAGTTGGACCCGAGGACGCACCGGCACAGGTTGTTCCAGCGGAGCGATAGGCCGGGCTTCCAACTCGGCAATACGCGTTTTGAGGGCACTTTCGGCCTCCGCCTTTTCTCTGGCAAGCTGTTGGAACTGATCCTGACGGCGGCTGGCAAAATCCTCCGCAGTTGCCAATTGCTGTTTCAGTTCGCGCAAGGCTCCTTCGTGTGCATTGGCCTGCGCTTGAATTTGCTCGCGCAGACTTTCGAAACTCCTGCACTCTTCGGCCCGACCTTGTTCCAGGGCTTCAATGGCTTTCTTTAACTCAGCGATTTGGCGTTCGAGTTCGCCGTCGCTGGCTGCCGTTTGCTGCGTCTTCTCGCTGAGCGATTCGAGTTGCCGGACAAGGCCTTGGTGTTCATCCAGCGGCACCACCTCGCGGCTCTTCAACTCCTCCAGTTCAGCTTTCAGTTTTTCGGCTTCGGCCGCTCGCAGTGAGGCTTGACGCACAGCTTCATCGACAGCGGCTTGGTGCTCCTGGAGCGGCACGGTTTCCAGGTTTTGCAGCACTTCCAGCTCCGCCTTCCACTTCCGCGCCTCGGCTGCTCGTTGCAGCGTCTGGCGTTCCGCTTCGTCGCGTTGCTCCAGCGCCTCCACACACTGGTTTTCAGTGGCGGCGAGGTTGCGGCCCAGTTTTTCGACAAGCGCCTTGGCCTGGATCAATTCATCACTGGTGGCAGGGGTGTCCAGCATTCGGTCTGGCAGCGAGGCCTTGACCGGAGCGGGAAGGGAGCGGCCACCGCCTCTCAGCAGCCAGCCAATGATGAAGGCCAGCGCGGATGCCACCACCACCAGCAGGGCCACCTGCCGGCTGAGCACAAAGAGTTCTGGGCTGAAGGAGTTCACGGCTGGCTGGCAGATTGCAAAGGAATGCCTGGAGGGCCAAGGGAAAGCTGCCCAAGATGAGCCCTCACTGCCGGGGCAATGGCAAGCATATCGGGCATGAACAGATTCACCGAAAGTCCGTCGGGCAGCATGCCTGACTGCTGCAAACCTAAGGGCTCAAGCAACCGGGCCTGGGCTGGCTTGCGCCTCCATTCATCGCCGCCAAAGGCAAAGGCGATGAATCCCGCCGTTTCCATGGCCGGTGGTGGCGGCAGAGTGGCGAGCGTTTGCAAGGCCTGGCCGATGGACTGGCAGGTGCCATCCAGCCGCACATCCACCTCCAGTTCACGAGCAGAGTACAACCGACGAGCAGCGGCCTCAACCTGAGTGCGCACAGCTTCCTCAGCCACCGCACCACGAAGGTACACATGGTTGCCCACCGCCGTGAGCATAAAGTAGGGCGGCATCTTTGCCACATCACGCTGCATGGGCGCGGCATCAATGGAATTGACCCAGGTGAGGCCCGTGGTCACATCCGGCAGGGCGAGGCGCAAATCCAGGCCGGCTGGCAGCATTGGCTGAGTGATGGTTGATGTGTTTTCCACGTCCAAGGCATCAAGGTCCAGCGTCTTCCAACCGCTGTCAGGGGTGCCCACGGCTAGCACTTTCACCAGCAATCCGTCCGCCAGTTTAGGCACGGTTGTAGCCAGCAGCTTGGACGAGACCTCCGGCTTCCGATGGCTGCTGTGAGCCAGTTCATCGATCACCACACGGTCCTTGCAGGCAAGCCGGATCGCATCGACGAGCAGCTCGCAGGCTTGTGGAGAGCCGAGCTCACCGCGCAGCAGAATCTGGCTGCCGCGCACGGCCATCACCACATGGCCGGGTGCTAGGCTTTCGAGCCGCTGCTTCTCCTGCTCCGCTGAAAGATAAGCCTCGCGGGCGCTGCGCACACGCTCCACTTCGGTGAACAAATTGGACTCCCATGCAGTTTCCGGCAGGCCCAGGGCCAGCACTTCCCGCCGAAGTACCTCAGCGGGTTTGGCTACTTCCAGTTCTGTCCATTTCTGGCCCCAGATGGTTACGGCGAGCAGTCCACGCTTGATCGCCTTCGAGGTGAGCGCGGGCACCGTCTGGATGGTGTTCTCTAGCTTGTCCGATTCAATGAAGACCTCACCATCAACGCTCAAATCGCTGTTGAAGTCCCGGCCCAACTGGCCTGAGGAGCGCACCGCTACTCCAAGTCGATTTGCCTCATCCTCGGAGGCTGCAACCCCACGCAGGTGCACTGCTGTGCCTGTCGCCGCCAGCACCCCCCACCCTTCCGGCCGCATCACCAGACGGATCTCATTGATCACTCGGCGCACCGGATTGAACTGCGTACCTTTGCCGAAGACCCCCTCCAGCCGCAGCTCCTCGCCTATCTGTTTGATGATGCGGTCGATGTCCGACTGGCGACTTGCCGTTCCCTTCAGCACCACACTCTGGCCTGCCGCCATTGCCAGCAGTCCCTCCGGCGTTCCGCCATTGGCCGCTAGCTTGGCCGAGGCCGCCGCTGCCAGCTCCCCTTGCAGGCCATGAGCCGCCCATATCGCACCGCCAAGGCACAGCACCACCCAGAGCGATGCCAGAAGCCAGATGGGTTTCATGCGAACGATGCGTGGTGAGCTAGGAGGAAGGAACTCAGGATGCACATCCTAGCGAGCGCTATTGAAACCAGGAAAGATTTTTTTCATACCCCGGCACCCCGCCTTGTCACCGCCAGCGTACCTGTCAATGTCTCATGTCATTCACCTCGAGAAAAGACGGCGGGAGACGTGTTAAATCGATACGCTATGGATCAAGACCACATGAAGCCCACGGCCAGATGCCATTTCTCCCTTCCAGAGGAGATGCCTGTCATGGTGCTTACCGACTGCTTTCTTTTTCCGGGATGTTTCCTGCCGCTGTTCATTTTCGAGGAGCGCTACTGCCTCATGCTCAAGCACGCGCTGGCCACCAATCGCATGTTCTGCGTAGGCACGCGGCTGCCGCACCCTGACAATGATTCCGACATCATGATGGTGTCCACTGCGGGGCTTATCCGCTCCTGCGTGACCCAGGCGGACGGCACCTCGCATCTGATGCTCATGGGTCTCCAGCGCATCAGGCTCACCGGATGGGTGCAAGACAAACCCTTCCGCATCGCCAAAGTGGAGCCGCTCAGCACGCATGAAGCCTGCGTTGATGAGGTCGCCAAGCTGCGGGACGAAGCCCTGCAAAAGATCCCGCCCTGCCCCAGTGAAGCTGCCAAAGCCATGGCCTCCCTGCGCGAACAGCTCCGCCTCTGCGGCGATCCTGAATTGATCTGCGACATCCTGATTTACCACTTCGTCCGCCGCTCCCCTGCCCTGCGCGCCGCGCTCACGGAGTCCTGCCTCATCAAGCGCTACCACCTCTTGATTGACGAGCTCTCTCGGACCAAGCACTGAGACAACCGCTAGGCCTTCACGGCCGCACGAGCGTCCCCTTTTCACTTTTCAGCGCCGGGTTTTCTCTTTAGACTGTGTATCCCCATGCGATACGCCAAGCCCTTCGCCCTTCTTCTGACTGCGACTTCTTTGTCGCCCGCGCCCGCTGCTGACGCGGTAAAAGCCGATTTTAACACCCACATCAAGCCGATCCTGGAATCGGCCTGCGTGCATTGCCACAGCGAAAAGAACGCCAAAGGCGATCTTCGCATGGAAACCAAGGAACTCACCCTCAAAGGCGGTGAGAGCGGCCCCGGCCTCGTTGCTGGTGATCCCGAGAAGAGTGCTATTTACAAGGCCCTCCTCCTGCCCGTCGACGATGATGATGTGATGCCGCCCAAGAAGGAAGGCCTGCTGGCCAAGGGGCAGATCGCGCTCATCAAGGACTGGATCAAGCAAGGTGCACCTTGGCCTGATGGCGTGGTGCTCAAGCAAGCCCCGCGCATCGATTTCGTAAAGCATGTGCAGCCGCTGCTGGAAGAGAACTGCCTCTCCTGCCACAACCCTGAAAAGACCAAGGGAAAATTCAATCTCAGCACCAAGGAAAAGGCATTTGAGAGCGGGGAGAACGCCCCCAATATCATCGCCTTTAACGCCGCGAAGAGCCCGCTCTACACCCTTACCACGCTCGCCGCCGACGAAGACGAGTTGATGCCGCCCAAGAAAAGCGGCGGCCCATTGAGCAAGGCCGAAACCGAGATCCTGCGTGGTTGGATCGCACAAGGTGCCCCTTGGCCCGAAGGTCTCACGCTCAAGGCCAAGCCCAAGAAGGCCGGTGTCGTCAACACCCCGGACACCTTGGAACTAGCCAAACGCATCCACGACTTCATCGTCGCCACCTCGAAGGAGAAGGCCGAGGCGGACATGAAGAACTACGACAACAAGATTCCGAAGACCGGCGTGCCCTACCACATGGTCGCCATCAAGGGCGGCGAGTACATGCTCGGCAGCCCGGCTGCGGAAGACAAGCGCGGTGATGATGAAGGCCCCCAGGTGAAGGTGAAGGTCAAGCCGTTCTGGATGAGCGCCTATGAGACCACCTGGGACCAGTACCAGCCTTACATGATCAACACGACGGACCGCAACAAGGACGGTTCACCCAAGATCTGGAAGGCCGATGACAAGATCGACAACCTCGTCTCCCAGCCCACCACGCCCTACACCGAAATGAGCTTCGGCATGGGTACCGATGGCTTCCCCGCCATCAGCATGACCCAGCATGCGGCCAACAAGTACTGCCAGTGGCTCAGTGCCCAGACCGGTCACTTCTACCGTCTGCCAACGGAAGCCGAATGGGAATATGCAGCCCGCGCCGGCACCAATACCGCCTATTTCTTTGGCAACGATCCGGCTCAGTTGAAGGACTATGCCTGGTACTTCGAAAACGCCGAAAACTTCCAGTACTCCAAGGTGGGCAAGAAGAAGCCGAATCCCTGGGGTCTGTACGACATCTACGGCAACGTCGTGGAATGGTGCATCGACCAATACGATGCCAAAACTTACGGCACCTGGGCCTCACAGGCCAAGAACGGCGTGCTCGACGCCAGCACCTGGGTCCACAGCAAGACTCCCTACCCGCACAGCGTGCGCGGCGGCTCCTTTGATGACGATCCAGACATGCTCCGCAGCGCCTTCCGCCGTGGCTCCGAGCCCGCATGGAAAGCCCAGGACCCGCAGCTCCCGAAGAGCATCTGGTACCATACCGATGCCAAGTGGCTCGGCTTCCGCGTCATCCGCCCGCTTGAAATTCCGAGCGCCGAAGAAATGTTCGCCGCCTGGAACAACGGCGTGGCGAAGGAGCAGTAAGCGGCTTGCGTAACGTTTGATTTAAGGCCCTCGGTACTGTGAAGTGCCGGGGGCTTTTCGTTGATCAGCCGTACCCCAAATGAAGATGCGGTTGCTCAATAAGTGTCACGAAAATCTTTGGGGCGGCGATACCAATAATAGGGCCATTTTTTGGCGTGCCCTATCGCAATGACAACAAGCTGATCGTTCCAAATCATGTAGGCGATATAAAAAGACCAAAGCGGTCTAAATTTGCCCTCCGAACACCGTAGCGACGCTCATTGTAGAGCAGTGGATTACTGGCGATAAGACGAAGCTGCTGACCGATTTCTGAGCGAAATTTCACCTGAAGATCAGGATCAATTTCAAAGTAGTAGCGAATCGCTTCGCGATATTCGTCACGAGCTTCAGAACCGAAGATGATCATGCCTTAGCGAGGTCAGCCACAAACGCATCCAGCTCCGCTTCAACGTCCTCAATGGGGATCAACCTTGCTTTGCCAGCGTGAATTGCTTCCACCCGATCTCGAATAGCCATCTCCCAAGCATCCTCCACTTCCGTTGCCTCTTGAAGTGGAATAGCTGCTGAGTCGAGATCGAGCTCCACCACGCGCACCAAGGCTTCCCGTTCATCATCAGGTAGCTGACTCGCTTCTCTTCGAAGGCGCTCAACGGCGGCGTTCATGGGAATAAGCTAAACCAAGATCCAAATTTGTCGAGATGCCCTTTCACTCCATCCCGCGCATCTGTCCAACCATTCACGCCGTACGGGTAGCAGGCACTTCGAGCGCGCGGGTCACCGGTTCGATCTTGGGATAGCCGCCGACGTCATCCTGGCTGTCGATGATGCGGGCTTTGCCGGTCAATGCCTGAGTGATGATGCGTTGATCAATGGCATCGCGGTCGCCGGGTCTTGCGCCTACACTCCGTGCTACGTCCCAGAGGGCTGCAGTAGTGCTGGTGGCAATAAGGCCCTCCGGCCATAGCGGCGGCTTTTCGGCAGTAGCAAAGGGCACGCGCAACAACGGCAGCGGCTTGCCTTCCCAGTCGTAGCCTTCGTTGTCTTTGAAGAAGGCATTGGCATCGCCTTCGAACACGGCGGCGCT
>JAQGPI010000631.1 GCA_028293175.1 Verrucomicrobiaceae bacterium
TCCGGCTTGGCTTCGGGTTCCGGCGTCGCGTTTGGTTTTGCTGCAGCCGCTTTTTTGGCTTTCGTCGCTGGTGCGGGCGGCGCCGCTTCCTCCTCATCCGCTTCCAGCAGATCGTAGCGGATGCCCACGACGGTGCGGTCCGCAAACGCACGAAGGGATTTGGGGAAAATCAGAAACTGGCGTCCCTGACCAGGTTCGTAGCCGATCTCGCCGTGATCGGCTTTGTTTCCATGCGCGGCCTGGAAGACCGTCATCACCCGGTTCGCCTTGAGCGCAGACTGGAAGGCGCGGTCGTGCCCCGGATCGGTGAGCAGCAAATGGGTTTCGGGTTCCCCGCAAGTGTTGACGACGTTGGTAAACCGCGCGGTTTTCATTCACTCGGTCGGTGCTGGCGCACCTGCTTATTGAGGATCGCCGGGTGTCCAAAAAAGCTTTTGCTCCTCGGTCCCCCCCTTGCCCTTTGCGATGGCGAATGCCTCATGCGGGCCGTGCGGTGGATGCTTGAAATCGCCCCGCAGAAGCCGCAAGGCCGTGACCTCGATGGCGATCTCACGGGGCGTGCGGAAACCAAGGCGGCGCAGCACGGGCACGGGCGGACACCAGCCTTCAATCGCATGCTGCATGAGGAAGCCCGAAATGATCAAGGGCACCGCGAACCAGCGGCGGTCCTCGCAGAAGCCGAGGCCAAGAGTGAGCAGCAAAAGGGTGGCCGCATTGGCTTGCAGCGCGCGCTCGATGTCCCACTCATGTTCCAGCTCCTTTAACCGCTTGTCGATGGCGGCCTGCCCGCCGGCAAAGGCCTGGAGCACATTGGCAGTGCTGCGCGCCTCAATACGAGCATTGATTTCTTCCTCGGTGTTGAGCTCCACACGGGTGGCTGAGGCGGGAAGGGGAAGGCTAGAGGAGGTCATGGGAACCGAGGGTGCGGGTTTGTACAAGGTCGGTATAAGGGGATTCGGCTCAACTGTCACGAATGGTCGCCTCATGTCGCTACTTCGCCCTGTGGGCATGGCTTCGTGGATGGCGCTCACAGAACGCGGATCGTGCATCCACGGCGCATGCGGGGGACGAACCTCATGGAACTAGTTTCGTGCATGCTGGCGCGACCCAGTTTCACCCGTTCTACCTAACTACTATGAGCAGCATTCGGACTGAAAAAGAAAAGATGCTCGCCGGCGAACTGTATGATCCGCTCGATCCGCAGTTGAGCGCGGAGCGGCATCGCTGCCGGGACTTGTGCAAGGTGTTCAACGATTCGCGCGAGGATCAGACAGCGCTGCGCAAGACGCTGCTTGATGAGCTCATGGGCGGTCCTACGGATGTGTGGATTCAGCCACCGTTTTTCTGCGACTATGGCACCAACATCCGCCTGGGCAGCAAAGTGTTTTTCAACTTCAACTGCGTGGTGCTCGATGTGATGGAAGTCACCATCGGCAACAACGTGCTCTTTGGTCCCTCCGTGCAAATCTATGCTGCCACCCATCCGATGAATCCCGTGGTGCGCCGCGAGTGGAAGGAGTTCGCCAAGCCTGTCACCATTGGCGACGATGTATGGGTGGGCGGCGGCGCGATCATCTGTCCTGGTGTGACGATTGGCGACCGCACTGTGATCGGCGCGGGCAGCGTGGTGACGAGGGATATTCCCGCCGATGTTTTCGCCGCAGGCAATCCTTGCCGTGTCATCAGGCCTATTGAAAAGCAGGAGGCTCGGTGAGCCTGCCAAAGCTAGCCAGTTGCAACAGCGCGGTGGCATCGGCGTTCGTGGAATCAGTGGGCATTTTTTTCGTCCTTCATCTGGTCGCTATCAAGCGGCATCAGAATAAGCAGGGCGGCAATGGCACCGAGCACGGCGCTCACGATCCATACGGCGGCGGGGCTGACGCCATACAGTTGCAAACCACCAGCGGAGCCGACAATGCCGCCGATGGCCCAGGCGAAGCTGATGAAGCCGGAGTAGCGCCCGCGCATGTCCTCCGGCGCAAGGCCGGCCGCGTACGCGGGCTGGCGCGAGAAGGCAAACATTTCACCGAGCGTGAATACCACCACGCACAGCACGAACATCCATAGCGGCGAAGGGCCGATGAGCACCAGATAAGCCGCACCCATGAGCAGGAAGCCCAATGCGATCATGGTGCGCGAGGCGATCCGATGGCTAACAGCCGTGAGCGGCATTTCCATGATGCAGATCATGATGCCGTTGACGGCAAGAATGATCCCGGACCAGCTCATCGAATGCCCCGATTCCTTCAGATGCAGCATGAAGGTGGTGGAGGTCTGGCGGAACGACCACGAGCAGCACAGGCAGGCGGCGAACAGCGCCAAGAAGGGCTTGTTCACACGGATGGACTGCCATGCTACTCGCCAGCCCGCGCGATGCGCCTCGGTTTTGCGCCCGCGGGGCAACCAGATCCAGGCAATGATGCCGAAGAAAGCGGAAGTCATCGCGTCCACGGCGAAGAGCCAGAAGAACGAATGCTCGGCTAGCATACCCGCGACCATAGGGCCGAGTGACCAGCCCAGATTGATGGCAAATCGCCACACGGCAAAGGCGGTCACATGCAACTCCACTGGCACCATGTCCTGCACCAGGGCGCTGCTCGCCGGACTGCCCGCTTCAGCTACCAGCCCGGTGAGAAACGACAGGGCTGACAGTATGCGCCAGTCGCTCGATTGGGAGAGCGCCATCATGCATGCGGCGCTACCCAGCGCGGAAAGTGCCATGGTCACATTGCGCCCCATTCGGTCCGCCAGCCAGCCGCCTATCCAGGCGGCGCCAAAAGCTCCCACCGAGTAAGCCGATACTGCCCAGCCCGCCTGCGCTGGTGTATTGCCATTGCGGGTCATGTACAACGTGAGGAAGGGCCATACGAACACGCCAAACCGGTTCACAAACGTAGCGCCAATGAGAACCCAGAAGGGCCTCGGAAGCTGACGGATGGTGGCGGTGAAGGGAGGCATTGCTGGAGGAGGAAGGAAACAGGGGACAACAAAAAACGGGCCGGCTCAGTGAGCCGGCCCGTTTCGGGAAAGGTTGCTGGAGGGTAAGTACTACAGGCCTTTGCTCACAATGTATTTCACCAGATCGACAACGCGGATGGAATAGCCCCACTCATTGTCGTACCAGCTCACGAGCTTGAAGAACTTGCTGTTCAGCTCGAGACCGGAACCGGCATCGAAGATGGAGCTGCGGGGGTCGTGCGTGAAGTCGGTGCTCACCACTTCGTCGCTGGTCCAGCCAAGGATGCCCTTCATGTAGGTCTCGCTGGCCTTTTTCATCGCGGCGGAGATTTCCTTGTAGCTGGTTTCCTTTTCCGTCTTCACGGTCAGGTCCACCACGGAAACGGTCGGCGTTGGCACGCGGAAGGACATGCCGGTGAGCTTGCCCTTCACTTCAGGAATGGCGAGGCCCACGGCCTTGGCGGCGCCAGTGCCCGAGGGGATGATGTTGATCGCGGCGCTGCGGCCACCCTTCCAATCCTTCTTCGAAGGCCCGTCCACCGTCTTCTGCGTGGCGGTATAGGCGTGGATAGTGGTCATGAGGCCTTCGGCGACGCCGAAACCTTCCTTGAGCAGCACATGCACGACCGGAGCCAGGCAGTTTGTGGTGCAGGAAGCATTGGAGATCACGTGATGATTCGCGGGATCATACTTCTCATGGTTCACGCCCATGACGACCGTGATGTCTTCATCCTTGCCTGGGGCAGAGATGATGACCTTCTTGGCACCGGCGGTGATGTGGCCTTCAGCCTTGGAGCGCTCGGTGAACAGACCGGTGGACTCGATGACGATATCGACGCCCAGTTCCTTCCAAGGAAGGGCGGTGGGGCCTTCACGCACGGCGAGGCACTTGATCTCGTGGCCATCGACCACCAGGATGTCGTCTTCAGCCAGATCAGGGCTGCTCTTCTTGGAATAGACTTCTTCGCTGGCCTTGCCCTGTGTGGAGTCATACTTCACCAAATAGGCAAGGTTGTCCGCTGGCACGAGGTCATTGACGGCGACGACTTCGATCTCCTTGCCCAGCAGGCCTTGATCACAGATTGCGCGAAAAACCAGGCGACCGATGCGCCCGAAACCATTGATGCCGATTTTGACCATTTTTTGAGTAGGAGTTGGGATTTGAAGAGGGGGAGGCATTACTGCGCAGCCGGGTAAGTGTCAACCACGCAAGCAATGGGTGAGCCATTACCTCCAAATGAGGTTACGTGCCGGCGCGGGATACGACGCCAAGCAATCAATGCCCTGGTCCATCGCTTGGTTGGCTTCTCTGCGCCGGGATAGAATCGGACTGCCATCATCGTTCATCCAGCTAATGAAGTCCTTTGTTTCGCTGCTTCGTGTCGCCGGCCTTCTCATTCCAGGCATGCTCCATGCTGCCGCCGGAGACTCACGGGAAGCCGCCCGCCTGATCGATGCGGCTCTGGCCGTCGGCTGGCAGCAGCATCAGCTCAAGCCCAATCCTCCGGCCAGCGACGAGACTTTTGTCCGACGCATCTACCTGGATATCATTGGGCGCATCCCCACCCTGCAGGAGGCCCACGACTTCCTTGACAGCCGCGCATCGGACAAACGCGCCCTCTTGATTGACCGGCTGCTCGCCAGTGAAGGCCATGCACGGCACATGTTCGCCTTTTGGGCCGATCTGCTGCGGGTTCAAACGAAGGCCAATGGCGGGCAGGGTGAGATGACATCAAAACCGTACGTGGAGCATGTGAAACAGCGTATTCGGGAGAACCAGCCCTACGACCAGTTTGTGCGCGAGCTGCTCTCCGCCCAGGGCAAGGTCTGGCACAATCCCGCCATCGGCTACTACATGCGGGATCTGGGCATGCCCCTGGACAATCTCGCTAATACCACGCGCGTGTTTCTGGGCACCCGCATCGACTGCGCGCAGTGCCACAATCATCCCTTCGACAAGTGGACGCAGATGCAGTTCTACCAGATGGCCGCCTTCACCTATCCCCTGGAGACGAATTTCACCGGCATCGCCGCTCAGGATGCAGCGCTGAAGCTCAAGCCCGGCGCAGAAAAGAATCCGGAACTGGCGGGCCGCACTCGCTGGATGGGCACCATCTTCGAAAACCTCGGCGACTTCGTCCGCTATAGCAAGGTGCAGGCCCTGCCTTCCCGCCAGGTCAAGCTGCCGCATGACTACAAGTACCCTGATGCCAAGCCCCTCGCCCCCATCGCTCCGAAGACCATGCTCGGCGAGGTGGTGACCTGCGCCCCGGGCTCAGACACGACGAAGGCCTTTGCCGACTGGATTACGTCGCCGCAAAACCCACGCTTCACCACGGTCATCGCCAACCGCTTGTGGAAAAAGGTCTTCGGCCTCGGCCTCATCGAACCCGTGGATGAGCTCATGGACAACACCGTGGCCGTCGATCCGCAGCTCATGCAGCAGCTCGAACACTTCATGCGCGACTGCCACTATGATCTGCGCGCCTATCTGCGCATCCTCTACAACACCCAGGCCTACCAGCGCGAAGCCACCCGCGCCGAACTCATTCCGGGCGACAAGTATTACTTCACCGGCCCCGTGCTCCGGCGCATGAGCGCCGAGCAGATGTGGGATTCATTTATCACCCTCATCCATCCCACCCCCGATCTGCCGCAACCTCAAGGCATTGATGCGGACATGGCGGAGCGTCTCACCTACAAAGGCAAGCTTAGCGACGCGCTCGACCTCCTGGACGCACGGGAAATTTTCGACGGCACCATGAAGGCCTCCCTTGCCTACGAGTCAAGCGCGGCGCAGGCCTCGGTGCTCAAGGACCAGTACACCGCCGCCCAGAAAGCCAAGGACAAGGCGCTCATGGAGAAGCTCAATCTCGACATCCGCACCTTGAGCTTTTCCTCACGCACCGGCATTCACGATCACATCGTGGTGCCAGCCGTGGCCCGGCTTTACACCCAGAAGACCGGCAAGCCCGCGCCTCCTCCCATTCCCGTGAAGCCACCTACGTCCGAAGAGTTGAAGAAGGCCGGCCCCAAGCGCGAATACATCCCCGTTCCAGGTTACGAGACCGATCAGTCCATCCTTCGTCAGGAGGAAACCGCGCAACAGGCCCGTGAAGCCATTTTCCTGGCGGAAGCGGAACGTTTCGCCATTCCTTCCGATGAGCGTCCGCTCTACCTCCGCACCCGCCGCACCCAGTCCCACGAATGGATGCGCGCCGCTGATCTCGACTCGCCTGCGCCGCGCGGCCATTACCTGCGAGAGTTTGGGCAGAGTGACCGCGACATGATAGACAATGCCAGCACTGATGCCTCCGTATCCCAGGCGCTGGTGCTCATGAACAGCACCCTGTTTGCGCAGATCACCCAGCCCTACACCCAGTTACGTCTCAATTTGCGCAACGCCCGCAGCCCCGAGGAGCAACTGGAGGTTGCATGCCAAACGCTCCTAACGCGTCTGCCCACCGACCGTGAAAAGGCGCTGTGGAAGGCTGCCCAGCACTCCGGCCTTCATGACGTGGAAGACCTCTTGTTTGCGTTGGTCAACACGCAGCAGTTTATCTTTGTGCAGTAGAGTAGCTGAATAGTGGTGCAGCCGTTCTACGTCTGCAAAAGACATCTGCGAAGCTCCGAGTTACATGGACGCCTGGAACTTGCGACTTGCTCATAGATGTTTTCGTTTGCAGGTAATGCGCGTCTTGAATGCAAATCAAAACGCTCTTGTTCCTCGGACCACCGATATGGAAGCGAAGGACTCTTGCAACCAAACGGCGCATGGCTCGTGTCACGGTAATAGAGCAGAGCATCGTTGTCGGTGAACCGTCCGCAGCAAAGCAGTACAAAATAGGTGTGCTCTGAATCAGCAAGTTCCACGGAAATATCGATCCACTCGGGCACCCGGTTCTCCCGGCAGAGAAGCTCAATGACCGCCGCACCCGGTAATTGGCGTAACTGGATCAATGTCTTCTGGGAAGACATGCTCTCCCGGTACGAGGCTTTAGTCGCAGGATTGATTGAGGCGGACAATATAGCGGTTGGACGCGGGGAGGTGATTGCTCACAAACCGCTCTGCAAAGTCTCGATTGACGATGGTGACTTGCTGCAAGCGGTTTAAGAATGTAGTTTTATCCATAGCGTGCCGGGACAGATCAAGAAATCGGGGAAGAACACCGAGTATCGGTGGCGGGCCCGCCTGTAACTTCTGCTGTGTACAAGTGCATCTAAAACAGAAGCCATGTCATCCCATGTGCTTTGAAGCAACGGGTTTCGTCCTATCGAGACGGCGGAGCGCCGTTAGACATCTTGATCAGCGCTTCGCGACTTCGTAACGCCATCCGTTCCCACTTGACCAACGTAACAACCCCTGTACCATCCCGACCCTCACGCTTCAGGGCCCCTTGAGATTCTCTCTCCGCTCTCGGATCACGTGAACATCCCACACCACTATGAAAGAAGGCATCCATCCTACCATCAACGAAACGACGATCACCTGCACCTGCGGTGCGGTTTATGACGTCCTTTCCACCGTCAAGGCCATCAAGGTTGGTATTTGCGCCGCCTGCCATCCGTTCTTCACGGGCGAGCAGCGCTTCATTGATACCGCCGGTCGCGTTGACAAGTTCGCCCAGCGTTATGGTTCGGTCCGCGCCCGTCGTGTGGCCCCGAAAGCCGGTGCTGCGGCCGAAGCGCCAGCAGCCGAAGTCGCTGCCGAAGCTTAGTTATCTATCCGCTTTTCAGAAAAACGGTGTTCGTGCCTTGTCGGCGCGGCACCGTTTTTCATTTTTAGACAAAAGACATCAGACTGGAAGACAGAAGACCTGATCTAACTTCTGAAAGCTGAGGGAGCGGTTCCTCAGAGTCTGGTGTCTTTTGTCTTCAAGTCTTCTGTCTGCACGTTTTGTCTCGCCATGGAATACGGTCCCATCATTGAAAAGAAGCGTCTGCGCCTGGAGGAGCTGGAGAGCTTCATGTCCAACCCCAACTTCTTTGACGATGCGAAGAAGGCCGGTGAGCTCATGCGTGAGCACCGTGCCCTGCAAAAGCTGACGAAGGATTGGGACGCGTATTCCAAGGCTGCGACCGAGCTAGCGGAGAATCGCGAGATGGCTAAGGGCCTGGATGAGCTGGCCGAAATGGCAGCGGCAGAGATCCCAGGTTTGGAGAAGCAGATGGCTGATCTGGAAACAAACATCCAGATGGCCATCCTGCCGCCTGATCCGCTGGAAGGGCGCGATGTGATCATGGAAATCCGCGCGGGCACGGGCGGTGATGAAGCGGCGATTTTTGCCGGTGACCTCTACCGCATGTACTCGCGCTACGCTGAAAACCGTGGCTGGAAGATCGAGCCGATGGAAGGCAATGCCTCCGATGCGGGCGGCTACAAAGAAGTAGTGTTCAAGGTGTCAGGCGAAGATGTGTATCGCACGATGCGGTTCGAGAGCGGCGTGCATCGCGTGCAGCGCGTGCCGGCCACGGAAGCGCAGGGGCGCATCCACACTTCCGCTGCCACGGTGGCCGTGCTTCCTGAAGCGCAGGAAATCGATCTGGAGCTGAACATGAACGAGATCCGTATCGAGGTGAGCCGCTCCTCGGGTGCCGGTGGCCAGGGCGTGAATACGACGGACTCCGCCGTGCAGGTGATGCACATGCCCACGGGCATGATTGTGCGCTGTCAGGACGGGCGCAGCCAGATCAAGAACAAGGAGAAGGCGCTGACGATTTTGCGCTCCCGCATGCTGGAAAAGAAGCAGCAGGAGGAGGCAAACAAGTACTCCGCCCATCGTAAGGCGCTTATCGGTGGCGGTGGTCGCGAAGAAAAGATTCGCACCTACAATTACCCGCAGAACCGCGTGACCGATCACCGCATTGAGGTCACGTTGTACAATCTGGACACCTTCGTGGAAGGCAATATCGACGGCATCGTAGAGAAGCTGGTATACAGCGATCTGCACGAGCGTCTGGTTGAGGCGGGATTGAGTTAACCCGCTACTTCGGATCGAAGGACCACACCGCGTAGGTGCTCACCTCCATCTCTTCCTTGCGCATGCGGAAGGCGACGTAGTCCGGGCCCCAGCAGGGAATGGCGAGGATCACCTCGCCGCGCTGGCGGTTGAAGCCGATGACCATTGAGGTGATGGCGTTGGAGTTGCTGGAATCAGTGGGCCAGGTCTTGCGCTCCGCGGCATCGCGAGGGGAGGGGAGTTTCGCTTCTGGATTGGCCTGCAGCGTCCTGTTGAAGGCGACTAGTTTCTCATCGTGTTCCTTGCCCCAGCAGCGCCAGACGATGAGGGGCTGGCCTTTGGTGAGGTGGCGGGCGGCCTCGTCAAAGTCAAACTTGTCCGCCGTGAGCACCCGGGCGTGGGCTTCCTTGCCGGCGGCGAAGTAGTACTTGCGCTCGTCCCAGGTCGCGATGTCTGGCTTCCAGTCCATTTTTTTGGCAAGCGCAAGCATGTCGGTGGGCCACTGGTACAGTTTTTCGAGGGTGAGGATGACGGTGACCGGGATGTAGTTGCGCACCTCTTCCTCCAGGGGCGGCGAGGGCAGGTTGATGATCACGTCGCCGTTCGGCAGCTTCTCCACTTTGGCACCCGCCTTGGAGGATTCCTTGGGCTCTGGTTTCGCCGTCGCCGCGCCGTGGGCGGGCTTCGCCGGGTGCTCTTCCGCCCACTGTCGTCCGAACGCCTGGTCCTCCGGGCTGAGCTTCGCGAGGGGCTCCGGCACCTCCTTGCCGTTGATCATGAAGTACACCGTCTCACCCTGAACCCGCCACTGCACCACCTCGATCGTGCGGCCGCTGCTGTCCTTCCACGGCCGGGCCTGTGCGGAGGTTGCAATGATTCCGGCGGCAAGGCAGCAGAGGATGAGTTTCATGGGGAGGTGGGATTTTGAATAAGTGAAATCCGTGAAGCCCTCAAGACAAAAGGGGCGGGGAAGGCGGGTTTGCCGCCGCCCGCCTTTCAAAACCAAAGCCGGTGTTTTTAGTCTTGCGAACCCCCGGGTAACATTGCTTAATCCGGTAAGGCAAAGTCTGGTGTGGGGGATTGGTCCCTCCGATTGTCGCCGCCTTTTTGGAGCTGTACATCCGGTTGCTATCAAAAATGAAGTTCGGATGGCTGTTCTTAGCCACTGTTTGTAGATATCTCCTTCGCGTGGTCCGCGCTCTGGCACGCATTCGGTGCCAACCCCTAAAATCCCATACTCCACCCCCCACCCATGAAACGTCTCCTTCAAACCGCCATCGGCTGCCTTGGCCTTGCCGCGATTTCCGCTCACGGCGGATCAAACGTTGTGCCTGAGATCCTGATCTACAAGTACACGTCGCCGCGGCCATGGACCCAGTACGATTGCTACCGCCCGGACGCTGCCTCGACGGATGCCACGCCGGTGATTCCGCTGAATGCACGAGTGGGCACCTACACGCAGACCGAGTACTGGGTGTTCGACAAGACGAACAACGTACTCAAACCTGTGCAGTACTACTCCTATGTGGTGAACGGTGCGACGGTGAAGAAGTACGAAGTGGGCTCCACCGATACGCTGACCCGCATCGCCTATGACGAGGCCGACGCCCCGGTGACCGTTCCCTGTGTGCGATACCTGCCGGGGGCGCTGGTGAATACGTACAAT